>DAOUCW010000134.1:0-24612 GCA_034431695.1 Anaerolineae bacterium
ATCTGGGGGCTGTGGGGGATTGCCCTTTCCCCTCTCCTGGTTTCCATGCTGGTGGAGATGCTCCGCTACCGGTTCATGTTTGCCCCTCCGGAACATGCCCTTCTGCTCTCGGCGGACCTCCTGGCTTTCATCACCCCTTCCGAATTCCATCCCCTCTGGGGGAAGTGGGCGGGAAAGATCGGGAGCAATTTCACCGCTTCCCTTTCCGAGAGGACCGTCTTCCTGGGTTATACAGCCCTGGCCCTTGCCTTCCTCGCGTGGAAGAGGAAAGAGAAAGGTGCATCGCTGTGGACGATTGCCGGCTTTTCCTTCCTGCTCCTGGCCCTCGGGCCTTACCTTCACGTAATGGGCAGGATTCTGCCGGTGCCTCTGCCTTACGCTTTCCTGCGCTTCCTTCCCCCGATAGCTATGGCCCGTTCTGTAAGCCGCTTCTCCCTCATGGTGACCCTGAGCCTCGGGGTGATGGCGGCCATGGGGGCGAAAACCCTCGGGCGCCGCGTTTACCCCCTGGTCGTCCTCCTGATCCTTCTGGAATACTGGCCCTCTCCCTACCCTTTCAGTCCTCCCGATACTCCCGATTTTTACCGGAAGCTGGCCATAGAGCCGGGGGAATTCGCCGTCCTCAACCTGCCGATGAACTGGGACAGGCCCCGATATCTCCTCTACCAGACCGTCCACCGGAAGCCCCTCGTCTCCGGCTACATAAGCCGCGATGACCCTCGCACTCTGGCTGGGAGGATTCCGGTCCTTCAGCACTTCCGCCGCCTCGGGGAGGACATAATCAAGGTGGATTTGGCCCGGGTTGCCCCTTCCGTCATGGCCTACCTGGGGGTAAAATACGCGATCCTGGATTTCTACCAGATGCCGGGGGGTGAAGAGAGGGAGAAAACCCTCGCCCTCGCCTCGGAAGCCTTTGAGAACGGCGAAATTGTCTACCGCGATGAAAGGCTGACCGTATACCGACTCCTCCCCCCTGAACGTCCCGTCCCTTTCCTCTATCTGGGGGAAGGCTGGGGGGAATTCACCGGCTCGCACCGCCCTTTGAGGGGAAGGGGCACCCTTTTCCTCTATGCTCCCGAACCCTCCGGCATTTCCGTAACGATTGAGGTGAGCTCCCCTTCCGGTGGCAACCTGAAAGTCAGGGCGGGTCAGTCTTCCCGGACCTTTGAAATCCCTCCCCGGCACTCTGTAACCCTCTCCTTCTCTGTGGAAACTGGAAGCGGCGATAACCTGATAGAGCTCGAATGGGAACCGGCCTCAGAGGGGGATGAGCTTGAGGTCTGGTCCATCAGCCTCGCGGGGAACACCGATTAAGCGAGAAAAAGCTTGCGCCTGGGGCGATTGTGTGCTATGCTTTGAGTGTAAAAACCTTAAAGAGGCGGAGCCTTATGGTCAAACTGGTGCTGAGCTGGGACATAAAACCCGGCAAAGAAGGCGAATACTTTGACTTCGTGATGCGGGAGTTCGCCCCGGCCCTCATGAAGATGGGCGTCCAGATCGTAGAAGCCTGGTATACCATTTTCGGGAACGGCCCCCAGATCATAACCGGGGGGCTGGTGGAGGACCTGGAAACGGCCAGGAAGCTTCTGGAAAGCCAGGAATACAAGGAACTGAAGGAGCGCCTCGCAGAATTTGTGACCAATTTCGAGCAGAAGGTTGTCCCGGCCACAGGCCGCTTCTACGTTTAGAGGGTTGAAACCCTCCCCGGATGCCCCTCTTCCCCTTCAACCGCAAACTTTCTCCCCATAAATTGCTCCACGACCCATACCCCTGTGAGGAGATGTTTGGTTATACAGGCGGCAGTGAATGAAGTTGGGCCTTCCGCCAGAGCTGCGGGGAGTATGAGCTGATCGGCCAAGTGGCGATCGAGGGCTGCTCCGCTTCTCATGTAGTCCAGAAACTCCTGGACGGCCTCCTCGGCCACTTTCTCCGCAGGCTTGCCCTTCTCCCCGAGGGAAGTGAAGCCCGCCAGGACATTTTCAAATTCGGCCATGAGGAAGAGGCAGGAACCTCTCCCAGGAGACGGAGCTTTCACTACCTCAATGCTGGCCTCAAAGCCGTGGCGGTTCAGAAGCTCCAGGGCTCGCTCTTTCTGCCTCTGTCCCACGTGATCCGGCAGGTTGGAATAGGCGGAAACCCCCTTTATGCGCTTCAATTTCCCCCGCTCGTTCAGGATTATGCCTTTAACCCTGCTCCCGCCGTAGATCGTGACCTCTATTTCCCCTCCTCCTACCGGATACCAGCCCCACTGCTTTATGCTGGCATCCGCCCGGACATTCATGCGGGCCATGGTTGGGAAGAGCACTTCTTTGACATAATGGAAAGGCGGGCTCCAGGAGACGTGGGTTCCTCCCCTGAGGGTGAGGCGCGAGGTTCCCCGGGCAAGGGCCAGGGGCATCAGCAGGGTCTGCAGGACCAGGGTGGTAGCTCCTGCGCTCCCCCCTTTCCTCGCTTCTGTGACATCAAAGAAGTAAGAGCCGGGCTCGGGGGGTCGGCGTGGGCGGAAGATGAGCTCCTTTGACCCAAGTTCGGCCCCCTTGAGCTCGGCCTGGCATATCCGGGCTATGGCCATAACTCCGGTGAGGTGCTGGGCCTGAAGGCCGGGGTTGGGACGCCCGGCCCTTATGTTCTCCACCTTCACGGGTTCCCCCAGGATCGCAGAAAGGGCCAGGGCCATCCTCAGGACCTGACCCCCTCCTTCTCCATAGGAGCCGTCTATAACTACCATGCCTCCCCTCCGCACCGGCGTTTCCCTGTTATCTTAACGGCCCGGGCACAGTCACGCAAGTCCGGTGAGGAGCTGTTCCTCCACTCTCTCAGCGGGAAAAGGGACGGATTTTGCCTGCCCTCAAGATCCGTGCTATAAGTTTCCAAAAAGCTCCTGGAGGTGAAGATGGGGGTTAAATTGACTTTTTACGGCCATGCCTGTTTCACCGTGGAAGGAGCCGGCACCACCCTCATCATTGACCCCTTCCTCACCGGCAACCCGCTGGCTCCTTCGGGACCCGAAGCCTTGAAGGTTCAGTATGTCCTTGGCAGCCACGGCCACGGCGACCACCTGGGGGATGCGATTGAGATAGCGCGCCGGAACAACGCCACCGTAATCTCCAACTTTGAAATAGCTTCATACTGCCAGAGCCGGGGGGTGAACGCACATCCCCTTCACATAGGAGGAGGGTGGAATTTCCCGTTCGGGCGGGTCAAGCTCACTCCGGCCTTCCACGGCTCTTCCCTGCCCGATGGCAGTTACGGCGGGAACCCCTGCGGCTTCCTCATCTACATGGAGGGCCTCAAGATCTACCACGCCGGCGATACGGGCCTGACTTACGAGATGAAGCTCATAGGGGAAGAGGGGATAGACATAGCCCTTCTCCCCATAGGGGATAACTTCACGATGGGGCCGGAAGATGCTCTGAGAGCCGTCAAGCTCCTGGAGCCAAAGGTCGTCATCCCGATGCACTACGATACCTTTGACGTAATAAAGCAGGACCCCCACGCCTTCGTGAGGGCGGTGGAGAAGGAGACGCGGGCGCGGGGGATCGTGCTCAGGCCCGGAGAGAGCTTCTCCTACCCTTAGAGGCTTCGGGCTAATTTGACCCCGAGGGTGTAAGCTTCGGCCAGAGCGGTGGGATGAGCCCGGATTTTCCCGGGCTCTTCCACTTCTGTGAAGAAGAGCTCGGCAGTGTAGGCCACATCAATGGTGCTGAAGAAGGCCCGGATTATCCGGCGGGAGGGGTCAAAAGTATCGGGTTTGCCGGGGGCGCCTGCCACCGAAATGAAGGCCCCGGGGCGCTTCTTCCCCGTCGGTGATGCTCCGATGTTGAACCTTGTCTTCAACACCCAGAAAGTCTCACACCGATCTATGACCGCTTTGAGCTGAGCCGGAGGGCCCAGGAAGTAAACGGGCGCAGCCACTATGATCGCTTCCATCTCCCTGAACTTCCGGTAGAAAAGCTCCATATCGTCCTTTATCGTGCATTCACCGGTCTCCCAGCACCCATTGCAGTGGGTGCACCCCTGTATGTTGAGGAGGCTGAGCACTATCTTTTCGGTATCGGCTCCGGCGCTCCTGGCACCGGCAAGGGCCTGATCCAGCAGGATCTCGCTGTTCCCACCCCGCCTCGGGCTGCCCATAATGCCGAGAATCATCCCTCTACCTCCTTAGCAAGCTCTTCGGCATACTTGATGAGGCGCTCAATTTTCTCCTCGGGCATCTTTTTGGTTTTGAAATACTTCCTCAGAAGATCCCTCCAGTCGTGGGATTCAACCGCGCCGCTGTCCAGATGCCAGCGGTAAACCCTCTCAACATCGGGGTAAAAGCCCGCGAAATGGAAACAACCTTCAAGCGCTTCCCTGACCTTCTCCTCGTTGATTTTCTGGCCCTCTTTGACCTTGACTTTCACCCGAACGATGGCCCCTTTCACCTCATCCCGGCGGGCCGAAAGTTTGCTCAGGAGGGCTTTCTCCGGGTCACTTTCGCCCCGCAGGTCGGCCTCAATGGTCAGGAAGCGGCGTGCTTCAACCGGAATGAAGGTGTAAGAAGTTTTGCCCTTTTTGATAGATACATCCACAAAGCCTTTCTCTTCCTTTTCCTCGCTGAAATTTATCCGCTCCAGGCTGCCGGAATAGACAACAGGGGGGTATCCTCCGGGGTTCAGGTCCTGGAAGCAGTGGATGTGACCGAGGGCCACGTAATCCCACGGGCCGGACAGCAGCACGCTCCTCGGGATTTCAAGCTCTTCGCCGAGGATCAGGCCTGCCTCCGAACCATACCTCGCCCCTATGACCTTGAAGTGCCCGGCGAGGACGGATGGGATGTCAGGATCGAGTCGGTTGACGAGGGCCGTTATCTCTCCCTCAATTGAGAAGGCCTCCCCCTCTGCTGTGAGGGCATTGATGTAGGAACGGGGCGGGTATGGAACAACCGCCACCTGAAGGGGGCCATGCCTGGTGTCCAGCTTCACTACATCTGGCCGGCGGAACACGTAAACGTTGGGGACTTCAAGGGCCTTGAAAATGTCCAGGGAACTGGCTTTGTAGGGGTTCTCCGGAAGGTCGTGGTTCCCACCCACCAGGAGCACGCGGATGCCGGCCTCGGCCAGCTTCTTGATCCGGGAAGCGAATTCCCTCTCGTAAGTGGGGAGGGGATTGCGCCCCTTGTAGGCATCCCCGCAGAAGAGAACTACATCGGCCTCGTTTTTCAGGGCGTAATCGACCACGTGGTCAAACCTGTCCACGAAATCCTTCACGCGAGCCGGAAGGCCGGTTTTCGGGTCCAGAGGGCCGTGGCTCTCCACCCCCAGGTGCAGGTCGGAAAAATGGATCAGGCGAATGGCCTCGCCCATCACTCTCCCCTCACCATCTTCCTGGCAATTGCATTGTGCTTCCTCACAATTTCTTCCACATCAACGGTGAGGAGCTTCCCTTCTTCCACCACAATCCTGCCGTTCACCACCGCAAGGTCCACCTTCACCGGTGAGCAGAAGACGAGGGAAGCGACCGGGTCGTGGATGGAGGCACCGGCATATTCCAGTCTTTCCAGGCGTATCCCGATGAAATCGGCGGCCTTGCCCGGCGCGAGGGAGCCGATGTCGTCCCTGCCCAGGACCCTCGCCCCACCCCGCGTGGCCATTTCCAGGACGTCCTCGGCGCTTATGGAATCGGAGCCGTAGCGCACCCTCTGGAGGAGGAGGGCCTGGCGGGCTTCCGCCAGCATGTGCGAGCTATCGTTGGAGGCGCTCCCGTCAACGGCCAGCCCCACTCTGACCCCGGCCCTCAGCATCTCAACCACGGGCGATATCCCTGAACCGAGGCGCATGTTGGAGGTGGGGCAGTGGGCAACCCCGGACTTGGTTTCGGCCAGGATCTTTATGTCCCTTGAATTCACGTGGACCACGTGGACGAACCAAACATCCTCTCCAAGCCAGCCGAGGTGGGCCATGTAATCCAGGGGACGCATCCCGAACTTTTCAAGGCAGAACTCCTCCTCGTCAGTGGTCTCGGCCAGGTGGGTGTGGAGCAGGACGCCGTAGCGCCTGGCCATCTGGGCCGTTTCCCTCATCAGTTCAGGTGTCACCGAGAAAGGCGAGCAGGGGGCCAGGGCTATCCGGCACATGGAGCCGGGCGATGGATCGTGGTAGGTCTTTATGAGCCTCTCGCTATCGGCGAGGATTTCCTCCTCGGTCTGGACAACCTCATCGGGTGGGAGGCCGCCCTTTGACCGCCCCAGGGACATGCCACCGCGGCAGGGGTGGAACCTGATGCCGATCTCCTTCGCTGCCCTTATTTCATCGTCCACCGAGACATCGTTGGGGAAGATGTAGAGGTGATCGGTTGTGGTGGTGCATCCGGAAAGGAGCAGCTCAGCCATCCCGACCAGCGCGCTTATGTAGACCGCTTCTCCGGTCAAGCGGGCCCAGATGGGGTAAAGGGTGACGAGCCAGTCAAAGAGTTTGGCGTTCTGAGCCTCCGGTATAACCCTTGTGAGGGTCTGGTAGAGGTGGTGGTGGGTGTTGACGAAGCCGGGCAGGACGATCATCCCGGAAGCATCTATTACCACATCCGCGCTGGATGGGAGCTGAGCTGTGGGGCCAACGGCCTCTATGAAGTTATCCCGGACGAATATGGCCCCATCGTGAAAGCGAGCCTTACGATCGTCCATGGTCAGGATCAGATCGGCATGGCGCAGGAGCAACGTTGGCATCGGAGGCCTCCGTGTTCGGGGTTCATTCCCAGTTTATTATCCAGACGCACAGCCCGGCCAGGACTACGGTGGCCGTTATCAGGGCAAGCCATTGCCTGAGGGTAAAGTTCTGGTCCTTCGCAGCCAGGATCAGGATAACCACCATCCCAACTGCAAGCACGATCCACTGGGAGAGCACAGGGTGGTTCTGGTAAAAGTTCTTCAGCTTCTCCATAGCCAGCCTCCGGCCTCTCGCTGTTGGAAGGCTTTTTAAGTTTAACATCAAAGTCCGAATTAAGCAAAACCGCCGTGCGTTCAATCCGGAGCAGCCTTTGACTAACCCCGAAGGCAATGGTATCATTTCATTGGGAGGTAAAAATGCTCACCGAAGTGGAGAAGGCCATAAGGGAAAGGCGCTCCGTAAGAGCCTACAGGGATGAGCCGGTGCCGGATGAGCTCCTCCAGAGGGTTCTGGAGGCCGCCCGCTGGGCTCCGAGCGGGGTGAATGCCCAGCCCTGGCACTTCATCGTGGTCAGGGACAGGAAGAACAGGGAATTCCTGAGCGCCCACTCCCGCTTCCTCTTCGTCCGCAACAGGCACATATCCGAGGCACCGGTGAGCATAATAATCTGCGGCGACCCGCGAAGGAGCAAGTGGTATTGGGCCGATTGCTCCCTGGCCGGAGCTAACATAATGCTTGCCGCCCACGCTCTCGGACTCGGAACCTGCTGGATTGGCATCTTTGATGCCCCTGCCATCAAAAAGTATTTCGCCATACCCGACCCGCTGGAGATAGTTGCCATCATAACTCTTGGTTACCCCGAAGAGATACCCGATCCACCTCCGAGGCTCCCCCTGGAAAAGATAGTGCACTACGAGTCCTTTGACCCCTCCCATGCCCCCTCCGCCGTTGATGTGGTCACCAGGACAGGCCCTCTGACCGTCGCGCGCAAAATCATCAAACTTATCCTCAGGAGGAAGAGCCATGAAGGGACAGAGGCTGATTGAAGGGGTTAAGGTCCGCCAGCTCAGGGTCATCCCCGACGAAAGGGGATACCTCATGGAGATGCTCCGCTCCGACTGGGAAGAATTCCAGAAGTTCGGTCAGGTTTACGTTACGGCGGTATATCCAGGTGTGGTCAAGGGGTGGCACTACCACAAGAAGCAGACCGACCACTTCGTCTGCATAAAGGGCATGGCAAAGGTGGTGCTCTACGACGGCCGGGAAGGCTCCCCTACCTACGGGGAAATCAACGAGTTCTTCATCGGCGAGCTGAACCCCGTGCTCCTGACCATACCGCCGGGTGTAATCCACGGCTTCAAGGGCATAAGCACCGACATGACCCTCATCGTCAACATACCCACCGAACTCTACGATTACGAGAACCCCGATGAATACCGCATCCCACCCCACAGCGGGGAGATCCCTTACGATTGGGCCAGGAAGGATGGGTGATGGATATTGAGGAGAAGCTGGAGTTTCTGGGGAAAGCAGCCCAGTATGACCTCTGCGGGGAAGCCTGCAGCCCCGGAGTCCACCGCATGAAGGACGACCTGGGGCGATGGCTTTACCCTGCTGTCCTGCCCGATGGGAGGAAAGTCATCCTCCTCAAAGTCCTCCTGAGCAATGCCTGCACCAACAACTGCCTCTACTGCGCCAACAGGGCGGGAAGGGATTGCCCCAGAATGTACTTCACTCCTGAGGAATTGGCTTCCACCTTTGATCACCTCTGGCGCAGGGGTGTGGTGAAGGGCCTGTTCCTCAGCTCCGCGGTGGACGGCAACCCCGATGATGTTATGGCCCGGATGATAGCGGTGGCGGAGATAATCCGGCGCCGATACGGCTTCCCCGGTTACATCCACCTCAAGGTAATTCCCGGGGCGAGCAAGGCTGCCGTGGAAGCTATGGCCCGCTGGGCCACCAGGATGTCGGTGAACCTTGAGGCCCCTTCCCCCGAAGCTCTGAAGCGGATAGCCCCCGGCAAGGACTTCACCGAAAGCCTCTTCACCCCCATCGCCTGGATAAAAGAGCTTGTGGAGGAAGGAAAGGCCATCCTCCCGGCCGGGCAGACCACCCAGTTCATGGTGGGTCCCGGAGGCGAAAGGGATCGGGATCTCCTGCGCCTGGCCCAATCCCTATACAGGGACTTCGGCCTCAGGCGCATTTACTACAGCGCCTTCCAGCCCATCCCCGATACCCCCCTTGAGAACCACCCTCCAACCCCGGCTTGGCGCGAGCACCGGCTCTACCAGGCCGATTTCCTCATAAGGCGATACGGCTTCACGGTTGAAGAGCTCCCCTTTGATCCCAGCGGCAACCTCCCGAGGGAAGGCGACCCCAAACTCCTCTGGGCCCTCAACCACCCCGAATTCTTCCCGGTGGAAGTCAACACGGCCGATTACCAGCAGCTTCTCCGGGTCCCTGGCATAGGCCCCCGTTCGGCCCGCAGGATAATATCCGAACGCCGGAAAGGAGCCATCCGCTTCCTTGAGGATCTGAGGAAGCTGGGAGTAGTGACCGGGCGGGCTGCCCCCTTCATAACCCTCAGAGGTAAGAGGCCAGCATTTCAGATGGAACTCCTTTGAATTCGGAGGAAAAGATGCAATTTCTCATCACCGGAGGAGCCGGATTCATCGGAGCAGCTCTGGCCAACAGGCTTGTCCGGATGGGCCACCACGTCAGGGTTATAGATGACCTGAGCGCCGGAGACCCCTCCCGCCTTGACCCCAAAGTGGTCTTCACCCGGGGAGATGTCCGGGATGTGCCGAGGCTGTGGAATTTGCTTCAGGGGGTGGATTGCGTCTACCACCTGGCGGCCAAGGTCTCGGTCCCCGAATCGGTCCTCTACCCCAGGGAATATAACGAGGTGAACGTGGGGGGAACTGTAGCCCTGATGGTGGCAGTGAGAGATGTGGGGGTGAAGCGCGTGATCCTCGCCTCTTCGGGTGCTGTCTACGGAGAGCAGGAAGTGCAACCGGTGAAGGAAACGATGAGGCCAAACCCCCAATCCCCATACGCCGTCAGCAAGCTGGCTTCGGAGTATTACGTCAATACCCTCGGCGCGCTTTACGGCATAGAGACGGTCGTCCTGAGGATTTTCAATGCCTACGGGCCGGGGCAATACCTCACCTTCCACCACCCTCCGGTCATCCCTCAGTTCATGAAGAAGGCTGTGGAGGGGGGAACTCTGGTCATCTACGGCGACGGAAACCAGACGCGGGATTTCGTCTACATTGACGATGTTGTTGACGCGCTGGTGGCTGCAGCTACGGCCAGCAACGTGAACAGGGCCATCATCAACGTGGGAAGCGGCGAGGAAACCAGCATAAACGACCTGGCAAAAAAGGTTGCCAGAGTGGTTGGCAGGGAAGTTGAAGTGATCCACAACAGGGCCGAAAGCGGGGGTGTATCGCGGTTGGTGGCGGATCTGACCCTCGCCCAGAAGCTCCTGGGCTACCGGCCGAAAGTCACCCTGATGGAAGGCCTGAGGAGGATGCTTGAGCTTGACCCCCGCTTCCGGGTCGGCCGATGAGGAGCAGGGTTCCTGCACTCCTCATAGTCCTCCTCGCTTTTGGGGTCCGCATCGGCGGTATCCTCTCCCAGAGCCTCTGGAGGGACGAGGTTGATGCCGTCCTCTTCGCCTCGGCTCCCCTGAAAGAGGTGCTTGGGTATTTCGCCCATCCGGGCTGGAACGGCCCCCTCTATTATTTCTTGCTGAAGGGCTGGATCAGTCTGACGGGCAGAGGGGAATTTGCCCTCCGCTACTTTTCCCTCCTCTTCGGAGTCCTATCCCTCCCCCTGGCTCTCAGGCTCGCCCTCAAGTTCCTCCCGGAGCGCTATGCCCTGACCGCAATGCTCTTCATGGGCCTCTCTCCTTACCTGGTCTGGTATTCCCAGGAAGGGAAGATGTATGGGCTCTGGCTCGCCCTGGGGACCCTCGCCTTCCTGCTGCACCTTGAGGCCCTGGAAAAGGGTGGATTGAGGCGTTGGGCCCTGTATGTGCTCACGGTGGCGGCCAGCTTCTACGTCCATTTCCACACCCTCTTCATGATGCTGGGGCAACTGGCTCTATACCTCTGGCACAGGAAGAGATGGAGGGAAGGCCTCCTGGTGCATCTGGCTCTTATCCTGCCGATCCTTCCGGCGTTCCGCTGGCTCCTCCCGGCTTTCCTGTCCCCTGCCCCGACCGGCTTTCCGTATTACCCCCTCCCCGATATGCTCTCAATCCTTTTCACCGGCTGGAGCTGCGGGATCTTGAGCACCTTCTGGCCCTGGGCCCTTGTCCCCGCGGGGATCGCTGTGCTTGGGGGGATCCTGGAGTGGAGGAAGAGCCTGCCCCTTCTTTCCATAATCTTCTTCCCGGTTCTGGGGCTTTTCGGCGTTTGCCTGCGGAAGCCCGTGTTCACCGACCGTTACCTCATTTTCCTCGCTCCTTTCTTTTACATGCTCCTCTCCCTGGGGCTGAGCTTCTGGCGGGGCAGAGCGAAGTTCATTGAGCCGTTCCTCCTTCTCGCCATCCTCCTGGTGGACACCGAAGCCGCCTTCAGCCAGAGCCGCTTCCCGATAAAGAGCGATTTCAGGGCTGCCGTAGCCCTGTTCAGGGGGTATGGGCAGGAAGGGGATGCGGTGGTTTTCCAGATACCTTACGTGCGCCGGGTCTTTGACTATTACCTGGCGGGGGAAAGGCATTACTTCCCTGTGGATGGGCCTTACACCAACTGGGGGATGAGCCCTTCCCAGGTGGATGCCTACCTGAGAGGCCGCGTCGGCCTATACCGGAGGGTGTGGCTGATCCTGAGCGAGGCGGAGATGTGGGATTCAAGGGGTCTCACGGCGAGGTGGTTTGAGGAGCATTTCGTCCCCGAACTCAGGGGGGATTTCACCCGCGTTACGGTGATCCTCTACACCCGCCCCGAGCCCATGGTGGATTTAAGGCGCCTGCGCTACAGGTGCTTCCTGCCTCTGATCATGCGGTAAAGCAAAGAGGCCCTGCCCGGCTGAGGACAGGGCCTCCATCTCCCTCACTTCAGCATCGGTATCTTGAGGTTGTATTTCCTGGCCACTTCAATGGCCTCCTCGTAGCCGGCATCCACGTGCCTTATCACCCCCATCCAGGGGTCGGCGGTGAGGACGCGCTCCAGGCGCCGGGCGGCTTCGGGGGTGCCGTCGGCCACGATGACCTGGCCGGCGTGGACGGAGTAGCCCACGCCCACGCCTCCGCCGGAGTGGATGGCCACCCAGGTGGCGCCGCAGACGGCGTTGAGGAGGGCGTTGAGGAGAGGCCAGTCGGCGATGGCATCGGAGCCGTCCTTCATGCCCTCGGTCTCGCGCCTGGGCGATGCCACTGAGCCGGCATCCAGGTGGTCGCGCCCTATAACTATGGGGGCCTTCACCTTGCCCGAGGCCACCAGTTCGTTGAACTTGAGGCCGGCCTTGTCCCTCTCGCCGTAGCCGAGCCAGCAGATGCGGGCCGGGAGGCCCTGGAATTTCACCTTCTTCTGGGCCATCTTTATCCAGCGCACCAGGTGCTCATCCTCGGGGAACAGTTCAAGGATGGCCTGGTCCGTAACGTAGATGTCCTCGGGGTCGCCGGAGAGGGCTACCCAGCGGAAAGGCCCCTTGCCCTGGCAGAAGAGGGGCCGGATGTAGGCTTTGACGAAGCCCGGATAGTTGAAAGCATCCTTCACGCCGGCATCGTAGGCCCTCTGGCGCAGGTTGTTGCCGTAGTCAAACACGATGGCCCCCCGCTTCTGGAATTCCAGCATGGCCTGGACGTGCTCAGCCATGGAGGCCATGGAGCGGCGGACGTATTCCTTCGGATCCTTGCGGCGAAGCTCGGCCGCCTCTTCCACCGAAAGCCCCTTGGGGATATACATGAGGGGGTCGTGGGCCGGAGTCTGGTCCGTGACCACATCGGGCGTTATGCCCCTGATGACAAGCTCGGGGTAGACCTCGGCGGCGTTTCCGATGAGGCCGATGGATTTCGGTTCCCCTTTCTTGAGGGCTTCTTCCACCAGGGTCATGGCTTCTTCCAGGTCATTCACCACCACGTCAAGGTAGCCGGTCTCCAGGCGCCGCTGGGCCCTCCATGGGTCCACTTCCACTATCAGGGCCACCCCCTCGTTCATGGTCACGGCGAGGGGCTGCGCACCTCCCATCTCGCCCAGGCCTGCGCTCAGCACGAATTTCCCCTTGAGGCTCGGCCATCCGGCCGACCTGGCAGCAGCGGCGAAAGTCTCGTAGGTCCCCTGGAGGATGCCCTGGGTCCCTATGTAAATCCATGCTCCCGCGGTCATCTGCGCGAACATTATCAGACCCTGACGCTCCAGTTCGTCAAAGTATTCCTGGGTTGCCCAGGCCGGGACCAGGTTTGAGTTGGCCATGAGGACCCTCGGTGCATCCAGGTGGGTGCGGAAAACCCCAACCGGCTTCCCCGACTGGATGAGGAGGGTTTCATCGGGCTCCATCTCTTCCAGGGTGCGGAGGATGGCCTCAAAGCATTCCCAGTTCCTGGCAGCCTTTCCCCTGCCTCCGTAGACTATGAGGTTATCGGGGTCGCCGGCCACTTCGGGGTCCAGGTTGTTCTGAAGCATCCGGTAGGGTGCTTCCAGAAGCCAGCTCTTGCAGTGCAGTTGAGTCCCCCTTGGCGCACGGATTATCCTCTTGGGCATAATCCACCTCCTCTTCCTGAGATTCAAACTCCTCCAAGGTAAGCAGCCTGAACCTTGGGGTTGCGCCTTAGTTCCTCGGCACTTCCCTCCAGGACGATGCGGCCATTTTCCATCACATAGCCCCTTTCGACTATTTTGAGGGCTTCGTGGGCGTTCTGCTCCACCAGGAGGAGCGATACTCCTTCGCGGTGGAGCTCGCCGAGGGCTCTGAAGACCATTTCCACCACTATCGGGGAGAGGCCCATGGAGGCCTCGTCCACCAGGAGGAGGCTTGGCTTCCTCACGACAGCCCTCCCGATGGCCAGCATCTGCTGCTCCCCGCCGGAGAGGGTTCCTGCCTTCTGGCGGCGCCTCTCGGCCAGGACCGGGAAGAGGGAAAAGACGAACTCAAGCCTTTCCCTGAAGGTTCTGGGGTCCGATTCAAGGTAAGCCCCGAGGCGCAGGTTCTCCTCCACCGAGAGGTCGGGGAAGATGCGGCGTCCTTCCGGGACCACGGCCAGGCCTCTGGTCGCCCTCTCCCAGGGGGGCAGGAAAGTTATGTCCTCTCCGTTCAGCTCGATTCGCCCGCTGAGCGGCCTGATCCAGCCGACCAGTGCCTTTATCAGGGTGCTCTTGCCAGCTCCATTGGCTCCCAGGACTGCGATGGCTTCTCCATCACCAACGGTCAGTGAGACTCCGTGGAGGACTACGGCCTGTCCGTAAGCCACTGAGAGTTTGTCCACCGCAAGCATCTCAATCTCCTCCGGCGCTGTGGCCCAGGTAAGCTTCTATTACTCTGGGGTTCTTCCGGATTTCCTCGGGCTTTCCCTCGGCGATCACCTGGCCGTGGGCCAGCACTACCATCCTCTGGCAGAGTTCCATGGCGAAGGGCATGTTGTGTTCCACCAGGATTATGGTTATGCCTTCGGCGTTGAGCCTCCGTATGAGACCTGAAAGCTGCTCCAGCTCCTCGTGGATCAGGCCTGCAGCCGGTTCGTCGAGGAGGAGGAGGGAGGGCCTGAGGGCCAGGGCCCTGGCGATCTCCACCTGCCTCTTTATCCCGATGGGCAGGTCCCCTGCCCTCATTTCGGCGTAGCGAGTGAGCCCCGTCTTCTCCAGGATGTCTCTGGCCTCCCTCAGGGCGGAAGGGGAAAAGTAGCTTGAGCTGAAAGCTTCCAGCCTGGGGTAAAAGGGGTGCCCGAGGGCGGCCAGGATGTTCTCCATCACCGTCATCTCGGAGAAAGGCTTCACGATCTGGAAGGTCCTCCCAACGCCCATCGCGGCGATGACGTGGGGGCGAAGGCCATCTATGCGGCGCTCCCGGAAGAAAATCTTGCCCGAGGTCGGCTTGAGGAAGCCCGAGATGAGGTTGAAGAGAGTGGTTTTGCCGGCCCCATTAGGTCCTATCAGCCCCAGGAGTTCCCCTTCCCACACTTCCACATCAACCCCATCCACCGCTTTGAGGCCACTGAAGTATTTGCTCACCTTCTCGGTCCTGAGGATGGGTGCCATGCTTTACCTCCAGCGGAACCAGGCTCTGAGCTTTTCCCACAGCCAGCTTCTATCCCCTATTATCCCCATTGGCTGGAAGAGCATCATAAGCACCAGGATTCCCCCGTAGAGGGTGTAGCGGTAATCCCCCACAACCCTGAGGTATTCCGGAAGGGCTTTGAGGAGGAAAGCCCCCAGCAGTGCCCCCCTTATTGTCCCGATGCCTCCGAAGACGAGCATTGAAAGGATGACTATGGATTCGGCGAAGGCGAAGTGGTCGGGGAAGATGCTCCCCAGGAAGTGAGCGTAGAGGCTTCCGGCTCCTCCGGCCAGAGCCCCGCTGATGATGAAGGCGTAAATCTTGAAGCGGGCCACGCTGACCCCGCAGGCCTCGGCTGCATCTTCATCGCTCTTGACCGCCCTCAGGGCTAATCCGGCCCACCGGCGGGAAAGGTAGTAGCAGAGCCAGATGGTGAAGGCGAGGTAGAGGAAAACCAGGAGGAGGAATTTCTCCCCGCGCAGCACGACGCCGCCGAGCGAGGGCTTGGGTATGTTTATGATCCCCATAGCCCCGCCGAAAAAGTCCACATACTTGAAAACCCCCACCGCCACGAAGTTTATCCCCATTGTGGCCAGAACCAGGAAGTCGTGGCGGACCCGCAGGCTCGGAAGGCCCAAAAACCCTCCCACCAGGCCCGTAACCAGTATTGATGCCAGGAAGGCGGGCCAGAAAGGCCAGCCGTAGCGGGTTGTCAGGATGGCCGAGGTGTAAGCCCCTATGCCGAAGAAAGCCGCATGGCCGAGGGATACCTGTCCGGCATATCCGGTGAGGATGTTCAGGCTAAGGGTCAGGACGGCCCAGATCCCGCAGAAGATCAGAATGCTTATGAGATACTGACCGAAGATTGCCTCCAGCACTGGCTCTCCCTCCACGCCGAAATTAGCTTCCGCCGAGGAGCCCTTTGGGTCGGAACATCAGAACGAGGATGAGGACCAGGAAAGCTATGGCATCCCTCGGCAGCACGAAGCCCACCGTCGCCACCAGGAATGTCTCCACGAGGGCAAGGATCAGACCTGCCAGGATCGTCCCCGGTATGTTGCCGAGACCTCCGAGGACTATTATGACGAAGGCTTTATACGAGGGGACATCGCCCATGGTGGCGAACACTTTGTTGTAATAGACCCCCACCAGGACGCCGGCCGCAGCCGCCAGCATTGAACCAACCAGGAAGTTCAGGGTTATAACCTGGTTTGTGTTGACCCCCAGAGCGGCCGCCATTTCCCTGTCCTGGGCGCTTGCCCTCCACCCAAGGCCGACCCTGGTCTTCGTCATTATGAGGTAAACGGCCAGGAGGAAAAGGGCCGTGAGGAGGAGGATCATAACCTCGTTTGATGTCAGGCGCAGGTAAGGGGTGTTGAGGGACGGAAGGCCAACCTGAGCGGGGAAGGCATGCATGTAAGGGCCCAGGAGCCATTTCTTCTGGAGCAGGTCCTGGGCCATTATGAAGAGGCCTATGCTGGTTATCAGAGGGACGATGCGGGGCGCATCCAGCATCCTCCTGTATACGGCCCAGTAAATGGCGACGCCTGCAGCCCCGCCGGCCAGCATGGCCAGAGGCAGGGCCAGCCAGAAGTTTCTGGTCAGGTTGAAGGTGGCAAGGCCCACCGCTGCCCCGATAGTGTAAACGGCTGCGTGAGCTATGTGCAGGATCTGGAGGATGCCGTAGACCATCGTGAGGCCTATGGCGATGAGGATGTATATGCACCCGAGGACCAGACCGCTGGCCAGGAGCTGGAGGAAGGAGCCCATTCTTCAGCCTCCGTGTGAAATATGCCCCCGGAACCCCGTTTCCCTTCCCTTACTGAGGCGGTGTTATGAGAGCGGGGTCATCAAAGTGGGCGAAGTAGTGGAAGGCACCGCCCTTGACGATCTGAGCGCCAACCGGCCGCACAGCCTCCCTGCCGGGGGTGTAGTAGAGGATCGGGCCGGTCACCGCTTTGTCAAAGTTCTTGAGTTCCTTCAGAGCCTTCACGATCCCGTCGGTGGTGGGGCCGCCCTTCTCAATGGCCCAGGCCAGGATCTGCACGGCGTCAAAAGCCGAGGCTCCAACCATATCGGCCGGGATGCCGTATTCCTTCTGGTATTCGGCCAGGAACTTCTGGACTATCTCCCTGGGGTCGTCGCGGTTCAGGTCCGTCACGATTATGACGCCTTCGGCGGCATCGCCAGCCAGCTCCAGGAACTTGGGAGAGTCATACCCTTCCTGGCCGACGATCTGGGCTGTGAGCCCTATCTCCTTGGCCTGGCGCACCAGGTTGGCCGCTTCGCTGTAATAGCCGGAGGCGAAGAGGACATCGGGGTTGGCTTCCTTCACCCTCTGGAGGATGGCCTTGAACTCTGTCTCACCCAGAGGGTATTTCTCTTCAAACACGATCTGCACATCCTTCCCCTCCAGGTAAGACTTGAACCCCTCGGTCAGGGCCCTCCCGAAATCGTTGTCTATGGTGAGGATGGCGACGCGCTTGGCTCCGAGCTTGTCCACCACGAGGGCGCCACCAACTTTACCCTCCACTGTGCCGAGGGTGCCCACCCTGAAGATCTTATCGCCGGTCCTGGTGATATCGGGGTGGATGGCGTAGGCGGAGAGCATCACGATGCCCGCTTCCTGGCAAACGCCCGCTGCCGCCCTGGTGGCTCCGGAGTAGGAGCCGCTTATCACGGCGATCACTTTATCCTGCTCAATGAGTTTCCGGACCACGCTGACGGCCTGGTCGGGCTTTGCGGCGTCATCGTAGTGGATGAGTTCCAGCTTCTTGCCTTTTATCCCGCCAGCCTCATTGATGAACTTGACAGCCAGCTGGGCAGCGTGGAGTGCGCTCGTCCCGTCCGCAGCAGCAGGCCCCGTGGTCGGAGAGAAGAAGCCGATCTTGTAGACTTCGGGGGCTTTAGGGGCACAGCCGCTGAGGAGAGCGAAGATGGCCGTTACTAAAAGCATGGAAGTCGCAAAAAGCTTAGCCCTTGACATTTTTAATCCTCCTCAGGCTTTTAAGTGAAAGGGGCCAGCTCAGCCGTAAGCCGGTAGCGGTCTCCCCGGTAAATCTGGTGGAACCACACGGCCGGCTTGAGGCCCCTGGTGTAAGTGATCCTGTCAATCCGGAACCCGGGGGTTCCGGGGGCTACCTCAAGGAGCGAAGCGATTTCCCCCTCAATCAGGATCGCTTCAATGGTGTAAACTGCTTTGAGCAGGGGCAGCTGGTATTTTTCTATGAGGAGCTGATGGATGGAAGAGTTTTCCAGGTCTTCCTCCAGGAGCTGGGGGCAGAGCTCGTAGGAAAGCCGCCTGAACTCGTAGGCGATGGGTGCCTCGTCCACGTAGCGGAGCCTTTCAATTTCAATTATTGGGGCGCCTGAAGGTATTTCCAGCCGTGAAGCGCTCAGCTCATCGGCCGGGCGTTTCTCGGCTTTGAGGAGCTTGATCCTGGTGCTGCGGCCGGCCTTCCTGGCTTCCTCCCAGAAATCGCTGAGCCTGAAGGAGATCTCATCAAAGCGTGGGGAAGCCACGAAGGTGCCCCTGCCCTGTTCCCTGTAGAGGATCCCTTCCCTCACCAGCAGACGGAGGGCCCTCTCAACGGTGCCACGGCTTACGTTGAACTCCTGGGCGAGTTCCAGTTCAGAGGGGATGCGCTGGAAGGCTACATACCGGCCGGAAGCTATGCGTCGGCGGATTTCTTCCTTAATCCGGTAATATTTGGGGATGAAGGAGTCCTCCATGGCCATCACCCGGTCATCTACTTGCCTAAACAAGTATACAATACTTCCGCAAACCTGTCAAATCCCCCTCAACGCTGCCTCATGGCTCTGCGGAGAAAACCCTTGCCCGACGCTGTTTTTTGGGGTATTATGTTCTTGAGGAATTCTGGAGGTTCCGCCATGGGCAAGCTGGAACTTAAGGGGGTCAGGAAGCCGGTAATAGCCGGCACATGGTATCCGGGGAGGCCCGAGGACCTGCGCAGGATGATCTCCGATTTCCTGGCCAAAGTTGAGACAGGGCCTGTCCCGGGGGAGCTGAAAGGTCTCATAGCACCTCATGCCGGTTACATTTACTCGGGCCAGGTGGCTGCCTACGCTTACAAGCAGCTTGAGGGCCTTTCTTTTGAGACGGTGGTGGTGGTCCACCCGAGCCACAGGCTTTACATTGACGGCTACGCCCTGACCGCCGCCGCTTCCTACGAAACTCCACTGGGCCAGGTCCCCCTGGATGAGGAGGTTATCGCCAGGCTCGACGAGGAGCTGAAGTTCACCTTCCTCCGAGCCGACCAGGAACATTCGCTTGAAATCCAGCTGCCTTTCCTCCAGTTCGTCCTTGGCGATTTCAAGCTCGTTCCGATAATGATGGGGGATCAGTCCATCGGTCAGTGCCAGAAGCTCGCTTCGGCGCTGGTTAAAGTCCTTGATGGGAAGAAGGCCCTGCTGGTGGCAAGCTCTGACCTCTCCCACTTCTATTCTTACCGGACGGCCGTTTCCCTTGATACTGTCATCATAAACCATGTGGAAAACTACGATCCGGAGGGGCTGGCTAAGGCTCTGGCCATGGGGAAGGCTGAGGCCTGTGGGGGTGGGCCTATCGTGGCGGTTATGCTGGCCTCAAGGGGACTCGGGGCTGATAAAGCTAAGGTGCTGAAATACGCTAACTCGGGGGATGTGACCGGAGATTTCGGGAGCGTGGTGGGCTACATGGCCGCCGTCTTCTACCGCTGAGCGTGGAGGAGAAATAATGTATCATCCAGCTCTTGTGATACTGGTCACAGGGCTTGTTTTCATCCTGGCGTTCGGGGGGCTGAGCTACATAAGGGGTTATGGCCTTTCAGGACAGCTGGCCCTGGAAGGTCTGGCTCTTACTGCCATTTTCGCCCTGCTGGCCTGGGCAACCAACATCTCCCTTAACCCCATCGTCTTTCTGATCATCCTCTACCTTGTGTCAATGCGGGCCAGGATCCTGGTTGATGCCGGCAATTTCTTCCTCAACGCCGGAAGGATCCCGACCGCCATTTCCCTCTACAGGCTCGCCCTCAGGCTCTGGCCCGACCCCGCGAGCCGGTGCATCGCTAATATAAACATAGGCGTGGCTAAAATCCGGAGTGGGGCTTTCCAGGAGGCCATCGCCATCTTGGAGGAGATCCTGGAGAAATACAAGGAGAACATCGGCTTCAGGAACGAAGCCGCATGCCTTTTCAACCTGGGCCTTGCTTACCGGAGGTTAGGTCAGGAAGATAAAGCCGTCCGCTGTCTCAGGGAGGCGCTGGACCTTTACCCCGATAGCCTTTATGGACGCAGGGCGAGGCAGCTGCTGAAGGAACTGGGTCGGAGTCCGGAAAAGCAGGATGAATGAAAAGCCCTATGCCGAAGTAGTGGTGAACCTGCCCCTGAAACCTCGCAAGGGGCAGCCTTTCCCTGGTTTCCATTTTCTGATCCCCGAAGAATTCCGCTCCGAAGATCTGGTCGGCCGGGGAGTCCTTGTCCCCTTCGGGCCGAGGCTGGTGCAGGGGGTGATCTTTTCCCTGAGCGATTACTCTCCTGTAGAGGAAGTCAAGCCCATCGCTGCCCTCCTTGATTTCTCCCTCCCCCCTTACCAGCTCCGCCTTGCCGAGTGGTTGAGCAGGTATTACCTTGCCCCGATAAACGAGTGCATCGCCCTGATGACCCCTCCCGGCATAGGTGGCAAGGCCAGGAGCGTCCTGCGCCTCACCCCCGAAGCCAGCTCTTTCGTGCCTGCGGATAAATGGGAGAAGGCCATCGTTGATCTGCTCAGGGAGAAGGGGGAGATCCGCTTTGAAAGGCTGGACAAATTCCTGGGGCCGAGGGGATGGCACAGCGCGCTGAGGAGGCTTATCAGGAAGAAGATCGTGACCCGCCAGCCAATCCTGACTCCACCAATCGTTGCTCCCAAGAAGCTCGTCTACGCTTTCCTGATAGCTTCCCGGGGGGAGTGGCACCGCCTCCTCAAGCCCCTCCGGAAGAAATCCCTGAAGGCTGAAATACTGGAATACCTATCCCGTGCCGGGCCCCTCCCATCGCTTGGAGATGTCCTGGAAGCCACCGGTGCTTCCCGCGAGCACATCCGCCAGCTTGAGAGGGAAGGCCTGGTCAGGATAATACCGGCGAAGGCATTCCTGGTCCCTGCCGTCCCCAGGGAAGAACTGGCCGAAGCCATGGAAAGGATCCCGAAGCGGGCCAGGGGCCAGCTTTCAATCCTGGAAAGGCTCCTTTCAGCTCCAGAGCCTCTGCCCCTCGAGGAGTTCGCTGGTGAACGGAGTTCCCTGAAAGCCCTGGAAGAGAAAGGCCTGGTCAGGGTTGTGGAAGAGGAAGAGCAGGTCCTCCTCACCGTCCCCCCGGAAGAGGCTTTCAGCCTCGCCCTGAAGGAGTGGGGCCTCTCCCTTTACCTGAGCATCCTGGAAGTCCTCCACCGTGAGAGGGAACCGGTTTCGGCCGGGGACCTTTATGCCGAGACAGATTGCGCCTTCAGACACCTGCGGGAACTGGAGGAAGCAGGGCTCATAAGGCTGGTCAGGGAAGAAGTGGCGAGGGACCCCCTCTCAGGCCTGGTCTTTGAGGAGGCAGTCCCACCGGTCCTCACTGCCGATCAGGAAAAGGCATGGGAGGAGATTAAGAAGGGCATTGAAAGAGGTGGATTTTCCTCTTACCTCCTCTTCGGAGTGACCGGGAGCGGGAAGACTGAGATCTATCTGAGGGCGATAGAAGAAACCCTCCGCAGGGGTCGCCAGGCCATAGTTCTGATCCCGGAGATTTCCCTCACTCCCCAGACCGTGCGGCGCTTCGGCTCGCGTTTCCCCGGCAAGATAGCGGTCATCCACAGCAAGCTCTCCCTCGGCGAGAGATACGATACCTGGCGGCGGATAAGGCGAGGGGAGGTGAGCATAGTGATCGGGCCCCGCTCGGCCATCTTTGCTCCCCTGCCTGACCCCGGCCTCATAGTTGTGGATGAGGAACACGACCGCTCCTACAAGAGCCAGAAGAGGCCTTACTACCATGCCAGAGATGTGGCCCTGGAGCTGGGCCGGATAACGGGCTCGGTGGTTATCCTCGGAAGCGCCACCCCCGATCTGGCCACCTTTTACAGGGCGAAGGTGGGGGAGATAAAGCTTCTGGAGCTGCCCAGGCGCATCCTCTGGAAACCGGCGGATCTCAGGGGCGGAAAGCTCTATGTCACTGTGGAGAGGGACGATCTCTACTCCTCAGGCCTTCCGCCGGTGGAAATCGTGGACATGAGGGAGGAGTTCAAAGCCGGGCACAGGGGTATTTTCAGCAGGGCGCTGATAAAGGCCCTGGAGAAGACCCTCAACGCCGGGGAGCAGGCCATCCTTTTCCTGAACCGTCGGGGGACAGCCACCTTCGTCATCTGCCCGAACTGCGGATATGTGGCCAGATGCAGGCGGTGCGATGTCCCCCTGACTTACCACAGGGGGAAAGGGCCTTCTTTCCTCTGCCACCACTGTGGCCGCAACTACGAAGTGCCGTCGTCCTGCCCGGCCTGCGGGAGCAGGCACATCCGTTTCTTCGGCCTGGGGACCGAGAGGGTGGAGGATGAGGTTATGCGCCTCTTTCCCGGCGTCCGCACTCTCAGGCTCGATCGGGATACAGTGGTGTGGAAATATGCTCACCAGGTGATCCTGGAGAAATTTGCCTCCCGCCAGGCCGATGTTCTCGTGGGAACGCAGATGATAGCCAAGGGCCTGGACCTCCCCTACGTCACTCTGGTGGGGGTGATCTCGGCCGATACAGCCCTGCACCTTCCCGACCTCTGGTCGGCTGAGAGGACTTTTCAGTTGCTCATGCAGGTGGCGGGGAGGGCAGGCCGCAGTCCCCTCGGTGGGCGTGCCATAATCCAGACCTACACCCCGAACCACTACGCAGTTGAGCTGGCAGCACGCCACGATTACGAGGGTTTCTTCCGCAAAGAGATGGAATTCAGGCGTTTGAATTCATACCCGCCCCTCAGGGGGATAGTCCGGCTGCTATACCAGCACACCAGTCAGAAGAGCTGCCGGGAGGAGGCGGAGAAGGTCTATCAGAAACTCATCGCCGCAATCGGCTCAAAGGAAGGAATTCGCCTCATAGGGCCCGTGCCCTGCTTCTTCTCCCGCCTCAGGGGCCGATACCGCTGGCAGATTGTGATCCTGGCGCCGAACCCCCATGAGATCCTGGAGGGTATAACCCTGCCCGAAGGGTGGAAGATAGAAGTTGACCCCGTAAGCCTGCTTTAGGCCCGGCGCAATCGGGACAGGAAAGCCTCTTTCAGGAGGAGGATTTCTTCCGTTTTCATCAGCATCGCCATGGCCAGGTAGACCGCAGCCCCCGTGACTCCACCTGCCACAACCGCTGTAAGCCTGCCCTGGAAAGAGCTCTGGGGTATGACCTGAGATAGTTCCACCACGGCGATAGCCATGGCCAGTGAGGCCAGCCCGCTCTTGAGGATCGTGCGGGAAATCCCATAACCCCTGAGGCTACCCACCCTGCGGCTTAGCATGAAGAGCATCATGAAGCAGTGGCTTATGTGCTTGGCTGAATCGGCCAGGACGAGGCCTGCCATCCCCAGAGGCTTGAGCAGGGCCAGGGCAACGGCCAGGTAGACCAGGACCGAGAACACCCCTACCATGGCAGGGGTGAGGGTATCCTTTCGGGCATAGAAGGCGTAATTCAGAGGCCAATCCACCGAAGCGAACACCAGGCCTATTAGGTAGAGCCTGAGGGCCAGCACTGTGTGAGAGGTGTCGTATGGGGTGAAACGGCCGTGCTCGAAGATGGTGGCAATGACGGGGTAGGAGAGGACGAAAAGGCCCACCGTGGCGGGAATTGCCGCCACCAGCACCATCTTTATCCCCGAAGCGAGGGTCGCCAGGAATTCACCCGTCTTCTCCCGGGAGAGCGCTATCCTGGCCAGGGTCGGGAGTATGGCTGTGGAGATTGCGATGGATATGAGGCCGTGGGGGAACTGGATGAGGGTTGTGGCATTCGCCATCCAGGCGATGCTGCTCGGCCCCGTTCGGGAGGCGAGGTTCCGGTCAATCGCTATCTGGATCTCGCTCACGATCAGCCCGGCCGCAATGGGAAGGTAAAGGAGGACTATGCGCCTAAGAGCCGGATGTTTCAGGTTGACCGAGAGCCTTATGGGGATATCCCTCAGGGCAGGGGTGAGGAGGAGGAACTGGAATGCGGCGCCCATGATTATGCCCAGGCCGAGGCTGTAGACCCCGAGGAGGCGAGAGAACAGGGGGGCTGCCAGGATTATGCCCAGGTTGTAGACGGCAGCACCGAAAGCCGGGGCCGAAAACCGCCTGAGGGAGTAGAGGAGGCCGGTCAATATCCCACTGCAGCCGAAGATCAGGAGGGCGGGTATGATGATCCGGATGAGGGAAGTGGTGAGGGAACGGAGTTCCGGGGAGAAGCCGCCTCCCAGGAGCCAGGCTACCGCGGGGGCAGCCAGCTCAACGATCCCCACCACGATCCCGAGGCCCAGCCCGAAGACCCCCAGCACTATCCCCACCGCTCTGCCCAGCTCTTCTTTCTTCCCGGATGCGGCATATTCGCTCAGGACTGGGACCAGGGCTGCGCTCAGCATCCCTCCGATCAGGAGTTCGTAGACCATGGTGGGGATGATGGAAGCCACGCGGAAGGCACTCACTTCCCCCGTAGCTCCGAAGTAATGGGCAATTATGGTCTCCCGCCCGAGTCCCAGAATCCGGCTGGCGACGTTGCCGGCAGCCAGGAT
>DAOUCW010000135.1:0-2538 GCA_034431695.1 Anaerolineae bacterium
CAGTTTCCCAACCCGGGCCCTCGAGGGGGGAATTAGGCCCCGCTATGGCGGATTGCGGGTTCAGGGCACCGCCAGCTCCCCGCTTAGCACGACCGCCTCAATTTCAATTTTAACCCGCTTTTCCCCGGAAAGCAAGCCGGATGGACCGTTCAGCACAATTTGGCGTGGAGGGGGCTTTCGGGTAAAATAAAAAGGGCCCCTTTGAAGCCCCCGAAACCATGGAGTGAGGAGATGGATTATGCCCAAGTTCATCTTCTGCACAGGAGGAGTAGTTTCTTCCGTGGGGAAGGGGGTAACCGCCGCCTCCATCGGTCGCATCCTCAAGAGCCGCGGCCTGAGCGTGACCCTCCAGAAGCTTGACCCATACATAAACGTGGACCCCGGGACCATGTCCCCTTACCAGCACGGCGAAGTCTTCGTGACCGAGGACGGGGCGGAAACGGATCTGGACCTGGGCCACTACGAACGCTTCATTGACGAAAACCTCTCCCGGTCCTCCAACGTCACTGCCGGCCAGATTTACGCCGAAGTCATCGCCAGAGAGAGGCGGGGCGATTACCTCGGGGGCACAATCCAGGTCATCCCCCACATTACCGACGAGATAAAGCGCCGGATCGTCCAGGCTGCTGAGGAGCACAAAGCCGAAGTCATTATCGTTGAAGTGGGGGGAACGGTGGGGGATATAGAGGGGCAACCTTTCCTGGAAGCGATCAGGCAGATGCGCAAGGACTTCGGCCGCGAGAACACCCTGTATATCCACATAACCCTCCTTCCTTACCTCAGCTCAACCGGCGAACTCAAGACCAAACCGACCCAGCACAGCGTCAAGGAACTCCGCTCCATCGGGATCCAGCCCGATGTGATCGTCTGCCGTTCCGATTACCCTGTTGATGAGCCCCTCAAGGACAAGATAGCCCTCTTTTGCGACGTGGAGAAGAGGGCGGTCATACCCCTGGTAACGGTGGAGACAGTCTACGAAGTCCCCCTCATTCTGGAGGAAGCAGGCCTCGGCGATTTCATCCTGGAGAAACTTCAGTTGCAGGAGAAGAAGCCGGACCTGGAAGAGTGGGCTCAGATGGTGGCGGAGATAAAGAGGCCAAAGGATAAGATAAGGGTGGGGATAGTGGGCAAATACATCCAGCTTGTGGATGCCTACATAAGCGTCAGGGAGGCCCTGCGCCATGCTGCCGTCCACGAGGGATGCGATGTGGAGATTGAATGGATAAACGCCGAGGACCTGGAGAAGGGAAATGGCCTGGATAGGCTGAGCAAGGTGGATGGGCTCATAGTTCCGGGCGGTTTCGGGTATCGGGGGATAGAGGGCAAGATAATTGCCGCCCGCTTCGCCCGGGAGAACAAGGTCCCTTACCTGGGCCTCTGCCTCGGAATGCAGGTGATGGTGATAGAATTTGCCCGCCACGTCCTGGGGAGAGATGATCCCAACAGCACCGAGTTCGACCCCAATACCCCCTATCCCGTCATTGATCTCCTGCCCAGCCAGCGGGGGATAAAGGAGCTCGGAGGGACCATGAGGCTGGGGGCTTACCCCTGCAAGCTCGTGCCCGGCACGAAGGCCGCCATGGCCTACGGGACCGAGCTGGTCTACGAGCGGCATAGGCACCGCTACGAGTTCAACAACAGATTCCGCGAACTCCTGACTTCTCAGGGGCTCATCATCTCCGGCACTTCGCCCGATGGAGAATTGGTGGAGATCGTTGAGATGGCCGACCACCCATGGATGGTGGCCAGCCAGTTCCATCCGGAGTTCAAGTCCCGGCCCAACCGCCCTCACCCCCTTTTCCGGGGCTTTGTCAGAGCGGTGAAGGAGCACCGCTCATCCCTCCGGAGGTGATCTCCTGTGCCGAAGCAACTGGCTGTTCCAGCCCTTGGGCTCCTCTACGTGGCCTGCGTGGTCACCAGCAACGTGGGGTTCAAACTATCGGCCGGAAGCCAGAACTGGCGCGGATTCCTGGCCTGGCAGGTGGTGGGGAACCTGGCCGGATTTCTGGGGGTCATAGCTTTCACCTTGCTCCTCAAATTCATCCCCCTCTACCTGGCTTACGGGATATTCATGGGCCTCGGCTTCGTGGCCGTTCAGGTGGTGGCCGCCAGGCTGATCTTCAAAGAGCCAATCCGCTCAATCCAGTGGATAGGGGTAACCCTTATCCTCCTGGGCATATTGCTGATAGCGATGGGACGGAGAGAGTGAAGAAATCCTTCGCTGCCGGCATCGGCCTCCTGGCCCTGTCCTTTTACCTCGTGACCCTCGCCCCCGGCGTCCTTGAAGGTGACCCCGGGGAGTTCCAGTTTGTGCCCTACATTCTCGGAACACCCCATCCGCCAGGCTATCCCCTCTTCTGCCTCCTGGGCTGGTTGTGGAGCCATCTCTTCCCCCTGGGCGATCCAGCCTTCAGGATGAACCTCTTCTCTGCCCTCTGGGGAGCAGCAACCGTGGGGCTTCTGGTCCTCCTGGGGATGGAGATGGAACCCGGAGGAAAGCTCCTGTGGCCTGCCGCGGTGGGAGCGGCGGCTTTTGCC
>DAOUCW010000136.1:0-2307 GCA_034431695.1 Anaerolineae bacterium
CCTTTAACCTTCCCAAGCCTGGAGGCAATCTCATGCTCCCCTGCGGCTCTCTATCCTCTCCACTGCTTCTTTTGCTTGCTTTCTCAGTTCCCCTGGCAGCCCTGAGAGCCAGCTGGATAGAGATTTCAGCGCAGGCAGAGCTGGTTCTCCTATCTCTTCAAGGATTTTGATGCCCGTTGAAGGCCCACAGTCGGACCTGATGAGATTCACCAGAGCAGGGATGGCTTCAGGGCCAATTTTCCCGAGCGCCCCATAGGCTGCCTCACACACGTCGTGATAAGAGGAAGACTTTATGAGATCGGCCAGGGCCGGGATAGCTCTGGAGGCAGCGGGGCCAATGCTTCCAAGCGCCTCGCACGCAGCCACAACCACCCACGCTAATTCTTTTTTGTGCCCTTTTATGATGCCGATCAACGATGGAACAGCTTCAACGGCAGCAGGACCAGTTAACCTGAGCGCTTTGCAAGCAGCCCAGCGAACTACAGGAGGCGCATCACTGGAATTGATCAGGCCGACTAAGGCCGGGACGGCGGCTGGGCCAATCCACCCCAGCACCTTGCAGGCCTCTCTGATCAGCTCCTCATTTTGCTGGAGCCTGATGAATTTGATCAGCGCCGGAATGGCTCCGGAAGCAGCAGGGCCGATCGCACTGAGCGCCAGGCAAATCGCTTTGAGCACAGCAACATTCCCGCTGGTCAGGAGAAGCTCAGTTAAGGCCGGAACAGCCCCAGAGGAAGCGGGACCCATCGCAGCGAGAGCCAGGCAGGCGACTTCAAGCACTTCGGGATTTTTGCTGGTTCTGAGCAATTCTGTAAGTGCCGGGACAGCCGGTGCTGAGGCGGGACCAATCGCACCGAGAGCCCTGCACGCAGCTCCGATCACTTCAGGATTTCCGCTGGCTCTGATCAATCCTGCAAGCACCGGGACAGCCGTGGCCGAGGCAGGGCCAATCGCTCCCAGCGCCAGGGAAGCAGCTTTTTGCACTTCAGGATTTCCGGTGGATTCCAGAAGGCTTATAAGTGCAGGAACGGCCTCGGCGGCAGATGGCCCCATTTGACCCAGAACAAGGCAAGCACGGCGAACCACATCCGGGTCCGGGTCGGAAAAGGACTGGATCGCTCGCTGCACTCTCAGCGCAACTGCAGCCTCGCTGGAAGGATCAACATCCTGTGGCCAGCCGCAGTAATCGCATATATTGTGGTCAACTGGAAATTCTTTGAAGCATTCAGGATTGACGCATTTGCGGACAAGCGGCGCGCCGCACTGACAGAAGCGTGCGCCAGGCGGTGCAACCCGCCCACACTTCACACAGACATGTTCCCCCGGCAGCGGGACGTAGAGGCGGCCTCCAATGATGAGCCTGGAGACAGTCCCACAGTAGGAGCAGGTGAACTGGCACCCGTAACTTAACTCCTTCTCCGGCACGTTGCTGGTGTTCCCACAGGATGGGCACTGGAGGGGCACAATTTTCACTTCTTCCACATTTCACCTCCCCGCCGATACCGTTTGCCTTGATTATACCCCACAGGCTGACCGACCGCAATGGAGAAAAGGGATATAACAGGGTTCGCTCTTGAGGGCTTTGTAGCCTGTGAACCTGAACAGGCCCCTTTCTCAGACGCTTTCTGAAAAGGCCACCAAAACCAGAATTTCCCCCAGCTTGACGAGCTTCAGGTCAAAGGGGTTTTAGCCCTCTCTCGTTGATGGAACTATCGGCGGAGGTGATACGGAATGTCTATAATGACCCGCTGGAAGCCGAACCGGCGTCGCCGGTAGAGGAGCGCTGCCTTCAGAAGCCAGGCCGTCTGGTTATGGAGCAGGTTGTGCCACCACCGCGCCGGGACGAACTCCGGCAGGATGACGACAGCCTGCTGCCCATCATTGTGCTGACGGTCGGTCTCATCCAGGAAATCCAGCAGCGGCCCGACGACCGAGCGGAACGGCGAGGGGAGCACAATCAGCGGTATGTCAGGCCACCAGCGTTCCCACTCTTGACGCACCTTCTCCCCGCTCCCCGGCTCCAGTTCCACATAGACCGCCGTCACCTCCCGGGCGATGGAGCGGGCGAAGTTGACGGCGTCCACAATACCGCGGTGGACGCCGGAGATGGGGATGACCACCCGGGGGCGTGGCGGCACTTCCAGGGATGGAGGCAGACCGCGCATGGAGAGCTCGCGGGCTATCTCCTGGTAGTGGGCCCGGACTTTCAGGAAGCCGCTCACCAGCAGCGGGATGATCAGGATGGTGATCCAGGCCCCTTCCACGAACTTGCTGACGGCGATGATGAGCAGGGCCACTGCCGTCGCC
>DAOUCW010000137.1:0-5235 GCA_034431695.1 Anaerolineae bacterium
GTGCATTGCCGATGTCCTCAGGAGCGTGGAGATAATCCGCGAGGATGGGGAGAGAGCCTTCCTTAAGCGCGAGGAGTTATCCTTCGGCTACCGGAGGAGCGCTTTCAAGGGAGAACTCCGGCGGAGCATCATCCTGGGGGCGGAACTGAGCCTCGTGCGGGGGAACTCCGCAGAGCTGAAGGAGAGGATGCTCCGTTACCGTCGGGAGAGGAGGGCCAGGCAGCCCAGGGAGCCGAGCGCCGGCTCGGTGTTCAAAAACCCACCGGGTTATTACGCAGCCAGGCTGATTGAGGAGGTGGGCCTGAAGGGCTTCAGGGTAGGAGACGCCTGCTTCTCACCGGTGCACGCCAATTTCATCGTGAACCTCGGCCAGGCCAGGGCTTCCGATGTCCTGCGCCTCATGGAGCTGGCGGTGGAGAAAGTTTACAGGGCTTTTGGCGTAAAGTTGGAGCCTGAGTTAGAATTTATCGGGCTCAATCCCCCCTGGAAATAGAAGGAGGCTTAAACCATGGGGCGTAAAATCAGGGTTGGTGTGCTTTTTGGGGGGAGAAGCGGGGAGCATGAAGTTTCCCTCGCCTCCGCCCAGTCTGTCATCGCGGCCCTGGATAAGAACAAATACGAGGTCATCCCCATAGGGATAACCAAGGAAGGCCGCTGGATAGCCTTTGGCGACCCTCTCCAGGCCCTGAAATCCGGGGTCTTTGAAGGCAACGTCCACGTGGCCCTGCTCGGCGATCCGACCCAGAAGGCCCTCATGAGGCTGGACTTTGCAGAACACAGCCTCAGCGTGAAGCCTGTAAAGCTCCAGGAACTGGATGTGGTTTTCCCCGTGCTCCATGGCCCCTACGGGGAGGACGGGACCGTCCAGGGATTGTTGGAGCTGGCCGGGATACCCTATGTGGGGGCGGGGGTCCTGGCTTCGGCCGTGGGCATGGACAAGCCCACCATGAAAGCCGTCTTCATGGCCCATGGCCTGCCGGTGGTCAAGCATATGGTGGTGAAGCGCAAGCACTGGGAGGCGAACCCTCACCCTGTCCTGGAACAGATTGAAAGCGAGATAGGTTACCCCTGCTTCGTCAAGCCCGCCAACCTGGGTTCCAGCGTGGGGGTTTCCAAGGCCAGGAACAGGGAGGAGCTGGAGAGAGCCCTCAACGTAGCTGCCCTCTACGACCGCCGGATGCTGGTGGAGGTAGCAGTAAACGCCAGAGAGATTGAATGCAGTGTCCTCGGCAATGACGACCCCATCGCTTCGGTGCCGGGGGAAGTGGTTCCTCATCGGGAGTTTTACGATTACAGGGCCAAATATATGCCCGGGGAAAGCGATCTCATCGTTCCTGCCCCGATACCCCCCGATCTCGCCCGTTACATACAGGAGCTGGCGATAAAGGCATTCGTGGCCATAGATTGCGCCGGAATGGCCAGAGTTGACTTCTTCCTGGACCGGGATACCGGCCAGGTCTACGTTAACGAGATCAACACCATACCGGGATTCACGGCGACCAGCATGTATCCGAGGATGTGGGAGGCCAGCGGGATATCCTATCCCGAGCTCCTGGACAGGCTGATTGAACTGGCACTGGAGAGGTTTGAGGATAAAAGCCGCAACAGGATCTCATACACTCCAGAGGGAGAATGAGAGGGACCATTTACCCGGGAAAGAGGCGCCGAAGGAGACGCCTCCTTTACCGCAGTGTGATCCGGCCGATAGCCCTTGCTCCGGTCAGGCTCAGGGCTTTATCTCCTGACCGCTGGCTGGCCCTGGGGATCATCTTCGCCGTCCTGGCCTTCTTCCTCTACTCCGGCTTCGCGTGGGAATTCTACGATTACCCCATCACCGTCAGGGGCGGGAAGGTGGTCAATTCCGATGTGGTCAGGGCCCTGTGCGGGCTTGAGTATTACCACATCTTTTTCGTGGATTCGGACTGGTGCCGGGAGAAGCTTGAGGGGATCAACGAGGTCAGAAGGGCGAGCGTTGGGGTTTACTTTCCCCCCAGGGTGGTGGTGGAGGTGGAGGAGAGGGAACCCGTGATGGAGCTTGTGAGTGGGGGAAGGTCTTTCCTGGTGGACCGGGAAGGGGTGATCATGGAGAACAGGCTCAGGGCTGCAGGCCTTCTCCGGCTCGTGGACGATTCCGGTGGGCCCGTCCGCCCAGGCGACAGGCTTTCCAAAGTTGTGCTCAGGATCGCCCTGCAGCTCGGAGAGCTCGGGGTTGAGAGGGAGGGGGAGCTCCACTATCACCCCGATGAGGGTTTCATCCTGATGGCCAGGGCCGGTTTCCCCGTTTACCTGGGCATGGATTCATCCCTGATGAAACTGCGCCTTGAGGCCTTCCGATACGTGTGGGGTCACCTTGAAGCCGAAGGGGTCAGGCCTGCTTACATAGATGTCCGGGCACCCGATGCGCCCGTCTATTCCCTGAGGTGAGGGGGAAAAGTGGCCAGGATAGCTGCAGCCATTGACGTGGGGACGACCAAGGTCTGCACCCTCATCGCCGAAGTGGAAGAGGAAAAAGAGGAGACCATAATCCAGGTGATAGGCTTTGGGAACTCCCCTTCCAGGGGGATGAAGAAGGGGAATGTGGTTAACATTTCCCAGCTGGCCCAATCGGTGATGGAATCGGTAGAGCAGGCGGAGAAGCTGGCCGGCCTCACTATTTCCAGGGCTTACGTGAGTGTAACCGGCTCTCACATATTCTCCACTAACAGCCGGGGCATGATTGCGCTCCACCGGCGCTCGGGAGGGATAACGGCGGAGGATCTGGCCAGGGTCATAGAAGCCGCCAGTGCTATCCCCATTCCCTACAGCCAGGAGATACTCCACGTGATCCCGCGCTATTTCATCGTGGATGGCCAGCCTGGAATCCAGGACCCGATAGGGATGGAAGGGTCAAGGCTTGAGGCTGAAGTCCTCGTTGTGACCGCTTCAAGCACTGCGCTCAATAACCTGAGGAAGTGCTTGAGGGAAGTTGGGATAGAGCCGGAGCGCTTCATCCTGGCATCCCTGGCTTCAGGGGAAGCAGTCCTGACCCAGTCCGAGAAGGAGATGGGGGTTATCCTGGCCGATATGGGCGGCGGGACCACCGACATCGCCATTTACATGGATGGGAGCGTCCTCTACACCAGTTCTCTGGAGATCGGCGGGAACATGATAACGAGCGATATTGCCTTCGGCCTGAGGATGCCTTTCTCCTCGGCGGAGGAGATCAAGAAGAAATACGGGTATGCCCTGGCGGAGGAGGTAAGCGAGGAAGAGGGAATAGAAGCCATGGTCTTCGGGAGCGATAGGAAGGAGCTGGTATCTCGCCGCTTCATGGCGGAGATAATCCAGGCCAGGGTTGAGGAGATGTTTGATTTCCTCTACCGCGAGGCTCAGAAGGCCCGCTACGCTGGCCTTTTGCCGGCGGGGCTGGTCCTCTGCGGGGGAACTGCCGAAATGAATGGGATTGAAGAGCTTGGGAGGCGCCACCTGGGCATGCCCGTGCGGGTCGGCAGGCCTTCGGGGGTGCAGGGGCTTGTGGATATGCTGGAGAAACCGGCCTATGCCACGGCGGTTGGACTCCTGCTCTGGCCCATCCGGCAGAAAATCCTCAGGGCCAGAAGCACCTCCAGATCCTGGAAGGAGAAAGCCATTGAGTGGCTTAAAACCCTTCTGCCTTTTGAATGACGAAATTCCACTTAAGGAGTAGGGGCCATGGAAAAGATCGTGGAACCGGGAGAAAACTTCGCAAGAATAAAGGTCATAGGCGTCGGTGGTGGTGGCTGCAACGCCGTGAACCGGATGATAGAAGTTGGCATTGCAGGCGTTGAGTTCATAGCCGTCAACACCGACAGCCAGGTCCTCCTTCTGTCCAAAGCCCCCAACCGGATCCAGATAGGGGAGAAGTTGACCAAGGGCCTCGGCGCGGGCGGTGATCCCGAAATAGGTCGCAAGGCGGCGGAAGAATCAATAGAGGAACTCTCCCAGGCGGTAGAGGGAGCCGACATGGTCTTCATCACTGCGGGGATGGGGGGCGGAACCGGGACAGGTGCAGCTCCTGTAATTGGTAAGCTGGCCAAGGAAGCAGAAGCGCTTGTGGTGGGGGTCGTTACCAGGCCCTTCTCCTTTGAGGGGAAGAAGAGGGCGCTCGTGGCTCAGAAGGGAATTGAAGAGCTGGAGAAGGCCGTGGATACCCTGATAGTGATCCCCAACGACCGCCTCCTGGAAATAGCCGATAAGAAATTATCCTTCCGCGAAGCCTTCGCTCTCGCCGATGAAGTCCTGCGTCAGGCCGTCCAGGGGATTTCGGAGCTTATCACCAGGACCGGGCTGATAAACCTGGACTTCGCCGATGTCCGGGCGGTCATGAAGGATGGTGGCAATGCCCTCATGGCGATGGGCCGGGCTTCCGGGGAGAACGGTCCCGTGAAAGCCGTCCAGGCAGCAATAGAGAGCAAACTCCTGGATGTCAGCATAGATGGAGCGAGGGGCATCCTCCTCAACTTCACCGGCGGCCTTGACCTTTCCCTCCACGAGGTCCACGAGGCGGCGGCGCTGGTCAAGAGCAAAGCCCACCCCGATGCCGAGATCTTCTTCGGAGTTGTGCTGGATCCGGAGATGAGGGACGAGGTCCAGGTCACCCTCATAGCCACCGGCTTCAACCGGGAGGCAAAGGCAGCGGAGCCTCAGGAGAGGCCCAGGGTCATAAAGTTCCCGGTGCCTGAGCGGCCCCTCCCCGAGGACAACCTGGAAATTCCCGCCTTCCTCAGGAAGGCAAAACGCTCCCTATAGCCAGCCATGCTCTCTCCACCACCTGAGGGTCTCCCTGAGCCCCTCTTCAACGTCGGTGCGGGGAGTAAACCCGAGCTCCCTTTGAGCCCGGGAACAATCCCAGGCGTTGTTGTTGGTGAGTATCCTTATCCGGAAGAAACTTATGAGGGGAGGGCCTTTGAGGGGGAGGAGCCTGTATGCCACTTCAAAGGGAAGGGCGAAAGCCCAGCCAACCCAGATGGGCACCCAGATTATGGAAGTGCCCATGAGGCGCGCCAGGGTCCCCCAGAATTCCCTGGCTGTCCTCAACGGACCACCGAGGATGTAAGTCCGGCCGATGGCTTCCTTCCGGGTTGCGGCCAGCATTATCCCTTCCACAAGATCCTTGACATAAATGCGGTGGTGGTAATTCTGGCCATTGCCCGGCAGGAGGCGAAAGCCCAGCCAACCCAGATGGGCACCCAGATTATGGAAGTGCCCATGAGGCGC
>DAOUCW010000138.1:0-22035 GCA_034431695.1 Anaerolineae bacterium
AAACTGAGAGCCCGGCGCTTTTCCATTGAGCCGAGTCTGATTATCGCAAGCTTTCTCCTCACCATTTGGGCAGGTAGAGCGCTTTGCCCAGGAGGTCCCGAGCAGCTTCCTGGCGGCTCTCGGTCAGGCAGGGGTGACCGGCCACAGCCTCTGCCAGGTCCTCGGCCAGAGCTTCCAGCTTCAACGCCAGGACAGCCTGGTCTATGAGTTCTGTGGCCCACGGCCCCACAATGTGGACTCCGAGGATCCTGCCGTAGGTGGCTTCGGCCACTATCTTCACCGAGCCTGCAGTTTCGCCCATGGCCATTGCTCTGGCGTTCAGGGCAAAGGGGATGACGCTAACTTTGACCTGGTAACCGGCCCTCTCGGCTTCCTCCTGGGTCAGACCCACGGAAGCTGCTTCGGGTCGGCCGAAGATGCAACGGGGGATGAGGCGCCTGTCCAGCGAACTTTCAAGGCCCATGATGTTTTCGGCAGCCACGATCCCTCCGGCAGTGGCTTCGTAGGAGAAACGACCGCCCGCCGCATCCCCCACGGCATAGACGGTGGGGCAGGAGCTCCGCATCCTCTCATCCACAGCTATGATTCCGTTTTCAACCTTCACCCCGGCCCTCTCCAGGCCCAGATCATCGGTGTCCGGGACGCGCTCGGCCACCAGCACCCTGTCTGCCACTATCTCCCTCTCCCCCCTCCGGTCCACTACGGAGACGGCAAGCTCCGAGCCCCTGCGCTTTACGGACTGCACCCTGGCCTCCACCAGGAGCTCAACTCCCTCTTCCCTCAGGGCAGCTCCCATCCTCTGGCGTATTTCCTCATCCTCGCCCGGAAGGACCCTCCTCTCCTTCTCCACAACGGTCACATGGCTTCCGAAAGTGCTGAAAATTGAGGCCAGGGCGATCTGAGGCGGCGCGCTTCCGATAATGAGCAGGCGAGGGGGAACCTGAGTGAGGTCCAGCGCCTCATTGGGGGTTATAACGCCTTCCTCCTGGATTCCCTCCACCGGTGGCATTGCGAATTTGAAGCCCGTGGCGATAACTATGGCGTCTCCTGTAAGAGTTTGCCCGTCCACTTCCACGGAATTCGGGCCAGAGAGCCTGGCTCTGCCCTTTATAACCTCCACGCCGTTTCCGGCCAGGAGGCTTTCTATCCCCATGCGGATTTCTTCCACCACCTGGTTCTTGCGTGCCACGGCTGAAGCGAGGTCAAAGGCCATCTCCCTGAAGGAAATGCCGTGCTCCTGGGCTCTGCGGAGCTGGGCCAGGAGGCGAGCGGTGCTCTGGAGAGCTTCCACAGGCACGCAAGCCCTGTTGGTGCAGTTCCCTCCAACTTTGTCTTTTTCTATGAGGGTGACTCTGGCCCCAAGCTGGGCGGCCCTTATCGCCGCGGCCACCCCTCCGGGGCCTCCACCGATGACGATTATCCGAGGCATGTGGACCTCCCCTGCCGGTTTCCCCTTCTGCGCAGGAACCACACCCCTGCCATTCCCGCAGCTCCGAGGCCAGCAGGAGCGAAACACGGAAAGACCGGGGTGGGCCGGGGAGAAGTTGGCCTGGCCTTTTCCCGGAGGTATTTCCTCCACCTGGCATCAAGCTCATCAATGCTCAACCCGTATACCTTCTTCAGGGCCTCTTCCTGGGTGGCCCCGCTGGCGAACTGGTTGAGGAACTCGCGCATCTTCTCCTTGCCGTATTGTTTGAGCAAGAACTCCACGATGCTGTAGGCTTCGGCGTAGAAGAGATCCACCTTTTCCGGCTCACCCACGTAGCCCGAAAGGGAGCGAACCGAGATAAGTTTATCCTCCCTTATGGCTTGCTCAAGGGCCAGGGCATTGCTGGGAGGCAGTTCCCCTTCGGCATACATGGCCAGCCCCTCATCGAGCCAGCGGGGGAGGGGGGAAGCCAGGGGATTCTCCACCGCTTTCCCCACCACCAGGTGGCTGAGCTCATGGGCTATGATCTTCTCCACATTTGAAGCCGACCCCAGGACCACGATCGTATCCTCGGAGAGGACCATGCCGAGGGTCACCGTGGCTTCGTCAAAGACCTGGCTGTGGGAGGGGACGGCATCTTTCATCTCGCCGCGGGAGGCGTAGACATAGATGTTCGCTGTTCCCTGAAATTCAATCCCCATCTCCTCCTGGAGTCTGTCAAGGGCTTCAACGGCGGCCTTAAGGAGGCTCCTGGCCGAATCCTCTGTCCCCTTATACCAGTAAATGGTTACAGGGCCGCTCTGAAGCGAACGCCACTTGAAGCGGTTGTCCTCGTAGCGGAAGGAAACTGGCTCGGTTTTGAAAACGGTTCCGTCCTCGGCCTCGAGGCGCCAGTAATACTTTATGAGGGTGCCGGGGGCAAGCGCCCCACGGCCCAATTCCCACTTCCAGCTCGCTTCAATTGATTTTCCGGGGGTGAAATCGGGGGCCTGCTTGTGGGTTACACCAGACTGACCCAGGTTGTAGATCAGGAAGACTCGCTTTATCGGTTTCGGAGCCTCAGCTACCAGGTGGAACTCAATGCTCCGGGCAAACTCGTAGGAGTATTCATTGACCCTGACCTCAAGCCCTTCCTGCGCCCACGCCGGGGCCACAAGGAGCAGGAAAATTGCGCCAATCCACACCCACCTAATCCAGTTCTTCCACCGGGACATCCCGATACTTATCCCCTTCCTCTATCAGCATTATGGGGATTCCATCCCTGACCGGATATTTGCGATGGCAATCCCTGCACACAAGCCACTTTTCCCGAATGTAATCCAGGAGGCCTGCATCGGGGCCGTTGCGGACGCAGGCCGGACACCTCAGTATATCCAGAAGGTCCTTCGGTATCATCCCTCCACCTCCTCAAAAGGGTTCTCCGGTGGTTCCGGAGTGCTGAGGATCACCTGGCCCTTTATGTAGCCACCCTCGTCCAAGAGGAACGACTTCACGGTTATATCGCCCCAGATCCTCCCGCCGGCCAGGAGCTCAACCCTGTCGGCCTGGATGGAGCCTTTGAAGGCACCGGATACCGAAACAGCCCTCGCGGTTATGTTAGCACTCACCCTGGCCGATTCCCCCAGGATCACGTTGGCCTGGGTCTTTATGGTGCCCTCGTAGAAGCCATCAATCCTTATGCTGCCCTGGCTTTCCAGCTCGCCCCTGAAGCTCGCCCCAGGCCCTATGATCACTTCAAGGTGAGCGGGTGATGGCCTTTCCTCACGAGCCCTGAAGAACCTCATTTCCCCTCCATATTCAGCGAAAGGAAAATCATCGGGTCTACAGGCTTACCGCTAATGCGGATTTCATAGTGGAGGTGGGGGCCATCGGTCTTGCCGGTGTCTCCGGAGAGGGCGATGACCTGGCCCTCTTTCACTTCCTGCCCTTTTTTGACCAGGAGGTGGGAGTTGTGGGCATAGATGGTGGAGTAACCCATCTCGTGGGCTATCTCCACCATGAGGCCGTAACCCCCCTTCCACCCGGCGAAAACCACTTTCCCGGCTTTCGTGGCTTTAACGGGCGTCTTATACCAGACCCCTATGTCAATGCCGGTGTGGAACTCCTTCTTACCCATGAAGATGCGAGGGCCGAATTCGGAAGTGATGATGGGTTTGACGTCAACGGGCCAGCGAGGGGGGGCAGCCGCCAGCAGCTTGAGTTCCTGCTGCAGCTTCTCTGGCGTATCCCTCCTTTCGGGGGGTATCCTGAGGACCCGCACCACAAGGGCTTCCTCAAGCTTCTGGAGATCAATGCTCTGGCGTTCCAGTTCTTCCTGGATTTCCTGGGCTGCAGCCAGCTCCTGAGCCACTTTCTTCAGGACGAAGCCGGTGTAGTTAGTGCTCCCCTGCTGGCCCGACGGGGTGACTGTGGGCTGGGGCAAACCGGCCAGCATCCGGACCTGAGCGGCAAGTTCATCCACCTCTTTAGCCTTGGCCCGGACCGCTTCCAGTTCCCGGGCGATTTCCCTCACCTCTTCCTGCTGGGAAGAAAGGATCAGGCGGAGGATCCGGGTTTTATCCTGGTAAAGCTCCTGCTCTTGCCTCAGGGCTGCCAGGTCCTCCAGGCTGCGCTGGTAGTTCACGAAGAAATAGCCTGAAGCCAAAGCAATGGCGATGCACATTAACAGGGCTAACTTGAAGACCCACCGGGGTAAGGAAAACTGCCTTACTGGCTCTTCGGGCGAAGAAACGATCAAAATGGTTAATTTATCGGGCTTTCTTCTCCTCCTCAAGGCTTTTCCCTCTGAAGGAAGGTTACCTCAATATTACACCACGGCAGGGGTTTTGTCAAAACGTCGCGGCCGAGACCCCCTGGTCCCCTTCATACCCCTGCGCCGATTTGACAAGCTCCCACCTCGGGAAATATAATAGCTTCAGACCCGCCCCTGAAGGGGCTTTTAAAGCCCAGAAAAAATCGGGAAAGGACCACGAAGGCCTGAAAGCCGGCTTGAAAGCTGGCAGCCTTTGTGGTTTTTTCTTTCCCAAAAGGAGGTGGGTTATGCATATACCGGATGGATTTCTGAACGCTGCCACCGCAGCCGGCACCTACGTTATTTCGGCCGGAGGGGTGGCCTATGGGCTGCGGCGCCTCGCCGGTAAACTCAAGGAGAAGCAGGTCCCCCTGGTTGGGGTGATGGCCGCCTTCATTTTCGCCGCGCAGATGCTCAATTTCCCCGTGGCCGGGGGCACTTCAGGCCACCTGGTGGGGGGAGCACTGGCGGCCATACTCCTGGGCCCCTGGACCGGCCTGCTGGTCATGACGTGCGTGCTTCTGGTCCAGGCCATAATCTTCCAGGACGGCGGGATAACAGCCCTCGGGGCCAATGTCCTGAACATGGGGATCATCGCCGTGTTCCTGGGCTACTTCGTCTACAACCTGACCGTGAAGCTGTTCAGGGGCAAAGGGTTCGCTGAGGCCGCAGGCGGATTCGCCGCCGGATGGGTTTCAGTCTTCATAGCGGCTGTGGCCTGCGCCCTTGAGCTGGCCATCTCCGGCACATCTCCCCTCTCCATCGCCCTCCCGGCTATGGCCGGCATCCACGCTCTCATCGGCATAGGGGAGGGACTGATAACGGCGCTGGTCCTCGCCTTCGTTAAAGCCACAAGGCCCGACCTGCTGGCCCTGGAAAGGATTTAGAAGGAGGGAGAGCCATGGAGAAGAGGTGGTGGATCTGGGGAATAGTGGTCGCTTTCGCCCTCACCCTCCTTTCCCCCCTGGCCTCACCCTGGCCCGACGGCCTTGAGAGGGTGGCCGAGAACCTCGGCTTCATTGAGAAGGCCAGGGAGCCCCTCTTCCAGATAATCCCCGACTACGTCTTCCCGGGGGTCGGGCATGAAGCCCTGGCCACGATCCTGGCGGGGATCGTGGGGACGGCCATAACCCTGGCCCTTGGCTACGGCCTCGCCAGGCTGATGAAGCAGAAGGCATGAAGCACGGTTTCCTTGATAAATACAGCGAGCTTGATAGTGTCATCCACAGGCTGGACCCCAGGACCAAGATGATCCTGGGGCTGGCCTTCATCCTGACAGTATTGGGGACGCCGGAGAGGGCCTGGTGCGCCTTCGGGTTCAATCTGGGGCTCATCCTCCTGGCAGGCCTCCTGAGCCGCATCCCACTCCGCTACCTACTCACCCGCTCTGCAGCCATCGTCCCCTTCGCCCTCCTGGTCACCCTCTTCCGGGTCCTCCCGCAGGGGAAGGAGGGGCTTGTGGCGGGTATGGTAGTCGGGTTCAGGGCCTGGCTCTCGGCTATGGCCCTCGTTCTCCTATCAGCCACAACCCCCTTTCCCCTGCTCCTCAAGGGGATGGAGAAGCTCAGGATGCCCCCCGCCCTCGTGCAGATCCTTTCGTTCATGTATCGCTACATCTTCGTCCTGGTGGACGAGGCCATGCGGATGGAGAGGGCATGGGAGTCAAGGGGAGCCGGGAGCAGATGGTGGGCCTCCTTCAGGGCAATGGCAGGGGTGGTGGGAGTGCTCTTCATCAGGAGTTACGAGAGGGCCGAAAGGGTCTATCAGGCCATGCTGGCGAGGGGCTTTGAAGGAGAGGTCAGAACGCTCAACCCCCTCAAGTTCTCAGCGAGGGATCTTGCCTTCGGCACCGCATCGCTTCTCTGCCTGGGATTTTCCTGGGTCCTGATAGCATTCGGGGGGTGAAGGAATGGCGAAGGTCGTGGAGGTCAGGGATCTGCACTACCGCTATCCGGATGGCGTGGAAGCTCTCAAGGGGGTGAGCTTTGAAGTGGAGGAAGGGGAGAGCGTCGGCATAGTGGGGCCAAATGGCGCCGGCAAATCCACCCTGCTCCTGCACCTGAACGGCATCCTGCTGGGCTATTCCCCCAGCGGCTCCGACCCTGTCCGGATCAAGGGGATACCGGTGCGCAGGGAAACCCTCAGCCAGATCCGGAGGCTTGTCGGGCTTGTGTTCCAGGACCCAAACGACCAGCTTTTTTCCCCCACTGTCTTTGATGATGTAGCTTTTGGCCCTCTGAACATGGGATTGCCGCCTGAAGAGGTGGTGGAGAGGGTGAAAAGAGCTCTGCAGGCCGTGGGGATGGCAGGCTACGAGAACCGATCCCCCCATCACCTGAGCTTCGGGGAGAAAAAGCGGGTGGCCATAGCCACGGTGCTGGCCATGGCCCCCGAAATCCTGGTTCTGGATGAGCCCACTGCCAACCTGGACCCGGTGGGGAGGTGGGAGCTGATGGAGCTGCTCCGCTCCCTCCCTCACACCAGAGTGATCGCCTCCCACGACCTGGATTTTGTGGAGAAGATGTGCGATAAGGTCGTGGTCCTCAACTCGGGCAAGGTGCTGGCTTGCGGGCCTGCAAGCCAGATCCTCAAGGACCGGAGCCTCCTGACAAGGGCTCGCCTCTTTCCGGCCCTTTAGAACGCCCTGGCGAACAGAGCCTTGATGGTCGCCTCCTTCCCGCAATATATGCAGCGGTCCACCTTTCCGTCCTGCTCAAAGGGTATGCACCGGATGGTGGCTTTAGTCTCCTCTTTGATCGCTTCTTCGCATTGAGCGGACTCGCACCAGGGAGCGATGACGAAGCCACCGTCGCTTTCTATGATGCGTTTGAATTCGTTGTAATCGTTCAGCCGATAGGTGTTCTCGTCCCTGAACTTCCTGGCCATCTGGAAGAGGTTGGCCTGGATTTCCTCCAGGGCTTTCTCCACCTTGCTCCCTAAGTCATCAGTTGAGACTGTCCACTTTTCCCCGGTATCCCTCCGGGCAAGGACGACCTGGCCGGTCTCCACATCGCGAGGGCCTATCTCAATGCGGAGGGGCACTCCCCTGAGCTCCCACTCGTTGAACTTCCAGCCGGGGGTGTATTCTTCCCTGTCGTCAACTTTAACCCGGAAGGATCTGAGCTGGGGCTTCAGTTCTTCAATCCGAGCCAGGACTCGCTCCTTCTCCTCATCGCTCTTCCATATGGGCACGATTATGACCTGGATGGGGGCGAGCTTTGGGGGAAGCTTGAGGCCCTTTTCGTCCCCGTGGACCATCACGATGGCCCCGATGAAGCGGGTGCTCAGGCCCCAGCTTGTGGTCCAGCAATACTGGAGCTGGTTGTTGCGGTCCAGGTAGCGGATCTCAAAGGCCCTGGAGAAGTTCTGGCCCAGATTGTGGGAAGTGGCAGCCTGCAGGGCCCACTTATTGCCCATCATTGCTTCCATCGTGTAAGTGTGGAGGGCTCCGGCGAACTTCTCCGACTCGCTCTTCTTGCCCAGGATCACCGGGATTGCCGCTTCGTTTTCGGCGAAGTCGCGGTAGATGTTGAGGATTTTAAGGGTCTCTTCCTCGGCTTCCTCGTAGGTGGCGTGGGCGGTATGCCCCTCCTGCCACAGAAATTCCATGGTCCGGAGGAAGGGGCGGGTTCGGAGTTCCCACCGCACCACATTGCACCACTGGTTTATGAGGACGGGGAGGTCACGGTAGGAGCGGATCCACTGGGCATACATGTAGCCAATGATGGTTTCGGAGGTGGGCCGGACCACGAGAGGTTCCTCCAGCTCCTTGCCTCCCCCGTGGGTTACAATGGCGAGCTGAGGGGCGAAACCCTGGATGTGCTGGCTCTCTTTCTGGATGAAACTGTAGGGGATGAAAAGGGGAAAGTAGGCATTCTGGTGGCCGGTTTCCTTGAAGCGGCGGTCGAGGCTCTGCTGGATGTTCTCCCAGAGGGCGTAGCCGTAGGGCCTTATGACCATGCAGCCCCTTACCGGGGAGTAATCGGCGAGTTCGGCCCTCTGGATAACCTGGGTATACCACTCGGAAAAGTCCTCAGCGGGGGAAACCAGTTTTTCCCTCATAGCCCTCTCCTCCTTCCGGGATATTTAAAAAGGCCGGCCCCCTTAAGGTCTGGGAGCCGGCCCTGGGCGCCAAACCTCAGGCCAGCAGTAAATCAAACCCACCCAGACCCGGGGCCTGGGGGAGATTGCGGTGCAGGGCACGGCAACGGGAAATTCCGCTCCATCATTACCTCCGCGCATTTTTATCTTATCACCAAAGCCCGCTTGTGTCAAACAGACGAAACTGAACCGGGCAATTTGACAGGCGGGCAGCACAGCGTAGAATATGTTAATGTAAACCCTCAAAAGGAGGTGGTGGCGATGAAGTGGCTTCGCTGGACGATCCTGCTGGTCCTTCTGGTTGCGGTGGCTGGGCCTGCTTTCGCCCAGGGGGGAACTTCACCGGAGATAGTCATTTTCACCCGCTACCCTTCCCGGGTGATTGAACCGGGCAAAACCCCCTATTTCGATCTCACCATCAAAAACAATGGCTCATCGGCGCGCTTCATCCGCCTCAGCATCAGGGACCTGCCAGAGGGCTGGACCGCCACCTTCCGCGGTGGGGGGGATATAATCCAGGCCGTTTACGTCCAGCCGGGGGAAGAGGCTTCCGTATCCCTCAGGCTTGAACCGCCCGCCGGCCTTTCCTCTGGCTCCTTCAATTTCACCGTTGTGGCTGAAAGCTCCGGAGTTGTGGCTTCCTTCCCCCTTGAACTGGTCTTCAAGGAGAAATTGCCCCCCAAGCTCTCCCTGGAAGTTGAACTCCCAACCCTGAAAGGGACTTCCACCTCCACTTTCCGCTACGATTTAACGGTGAAGAACGAAGGCGATGAGGAGATAACGGTAAACCTGGGTGCCGATGCCCCCAAAGGCTTCATGGTCAGCTTCAAATCCTACGGCAAGGATGTCTCCAGCATCCCGATAAAGGCCAACAGCTCAGAGCGACTCACGGTGGAAGTTGAGCCCTTCGCTGAGCTGCCGGCCGGAAGCTACTCCATAGTCGTCAGAGCGCAGGGTCCCGAGGTGGAAGCCTCCACAACCCTGGTGGCCGAAATAACCGGCCAGCCGAGCCTTTCCATAACCACACCCGATGGGAGGCTCTCCGGTCAGGCCTATGCGGGACGCCAATCCCCCCTCAAGGTCGTAATCCAGAACAACGGCTCTGCTCCCGCCTATGGGATCAGGCTGAGCGCTTCCGAACCTTCCGGGTGGAGCGTTGAGTTTGAGCCTTCCGAAGAGATCGCCGAAATACCCGCCGGGAAGCAGGTAGAGGTCACCATGAAGGTGCGCCCGGGCGAGAAAGCCGTGGCCGGAGACTACATGCTCACCGTGAGAGCCACCCCGAAGGAGGGACCCAGCGCCTCCGCCGATTTCCGGATCACCGTGCTCACCTCCACCCTGTGGGGAGTTGTGGGCATAGGGATAATCGGCATAGCGGTGCTGGTGGTGGCCCTGGCTGTGATGCGTTTCGGCCGGCGCTGATCTTCCAGCGGGGGATGCCGACCATGAAAGAGGTGGTGATTGAGACCAGGGAGCTCACCAAGCGCTACGGCGAGTTAGTGGCAGTTGACAAGCTCAACCTCACCATCCGGCAGGGGGAGGTCTTCGGCCTCCTGGGGCCGAACGGCTCCGGAAAGACCACCACCATCCTCATGCTCCTGGGCCTGACCGAGCCCACATCCGGCAGTGTGAAGGTGCTGGGGTTTGACCCCACCCGCCAGCCCCTGAGCGTGAAGTCCAGAGTGGGGTATCTCCCGGAGCTGGTGGGCTTTTACGATGACCTGACGGCAAGGGAGAACATGATTTACATAGCCAAGCTGAACGGCCTGCCCCGCCGGGAAGCGTATCAGCGCATAGAGCAGGCCCTGGAGCAGGTTGGCCTGAAGGAAGTGGCCGATAAGCCCGTAGCCACCTTTTCCCGGGGCATGCGACAGCGCCTGGGGCTGGCGGAAATACTCATAAAAAACCCAAGCCTGATCATCCTGGATGAGCCAACCCAGGGGCTCGACCCGGAAGGGGCGAGGGAATTCCTGGACTTCGTCCGGAAGCTCAGGGGGCAGGGGATAACGGTCCTGCTCTCCTCCCACATCCTCTCCCAGGTCCAGGAAATATGCGATCGCGTCGGCCTTTTCCACAGGGGAAGGATGGTCCTGGAAGGCACCGTCAGCGAGCTGGCCAGAAAGGTGCTGGGGAGTGCCTACCGGATACGCCTGGAGGCCGGAGGCCCCTCGGAGGCCATAGTGAACGCCCTGCGGAAAATCCCCGGCCTCCGTAACATCCAGTGCCCGGCGCCGAATTTCTACGAAGCTGAAGCCGATGCGGATCTGCGCTCCGAAGCGGTGCGGGCAGTGGTGGAAGCCGGCGGCAGCCTCCTGGGCATCTGGATCGAAGAGCCAAACCTTGACGAGATTTACACCCGATATTTTGAGAAGGCGGAGGTGAAACAATGACCCTCAGGGAGCGTGAGGGTTCGCCCTGGAAAGGCCTGTGGGCAGTTGTAACGAAAGAAATGGCCGACCACTTAACCAGTGCCAGGATGCAGATCATTGAGATCATAATCGCCCTTACGGCCTTCGGGACCATCTACGCTGCCATTCAGGAGATAAGGGCCGTAATCGGGCACGACCCATTCCTCTTCCTGAAGCTTTTCACGGTGAACAAAGATCCTCTGCCTGCCTTCGTGGGGATACTGGGCCTGCTCGTGCCTCTGGTAGCCATAGCCCTGGCCTTTGACTCCATCAACGGAGAATTCAACCGCCGGACCATCTCCAGGGTTCTGGCCCAGCCCATCTACCGGGATGCCCTTCTGTTCGGCAAGTTCCTGGCAGGCTTCTTCACCCTGGGCATAATGCTGGTGACGATCTGGCTCCTGGTGATGGGCCTGGGGATAATTTTCCTCGGGGTTCCGCCGAGGGTGGAAGAGGTGGCGAGGAGCCTCCTGCACCTCGGGGCGTGCCTCTTCTACGGAGGCATATGGATCGCCGTGGCCCTCCTCTTCTCCGTGATCTTCCGCCAGCCGGCCACATCGGCCCTGGCTTCAATGGCCATCTGGCTCTTCTTCACCGTTTTCTGGGGGATGATCGCCGATGCCCTGGCCCCGGTGGTGCGCCCCATACGCTTCGGCCTCCCGGAGGAATATCTCGCCCAGATTCAGGCCAACCTGGCCCTCTCACGCCTTTCCCCCAACATCCTCTACGGGGAGATAACCCTGGCCCTGCTCCGCCCTGAAGTGCGCGCTCTCGGACCGCTCCTCGCCTTCCAGCTCCAGGGGGCCATTCTGGGTTCACCCCTCCCCCTCAGCCAGAGCCTCCTCCTCATCTGGCCCCACCTCACGGGCCTGGTGGCTGCTACCATCCTGCTTTTCGCCCTGAGCTACGTGCTATTCCAGAGGCAAGAGATAAGGGCATGAACGATCAATGCGGGACGGGCCTTCCGGCCCGTCCCTTTTTTTGCTTGTGCTCCAATTTCCCCTTATAATTGCCTTGCCTGATCCAGGCGCGGGAGGAAAGGCCATGTATTCTTTCCCTGACGGTTTCCTCTGGGGCACTGCCACGAGCGCCCATCAGGTGGAGGGCTACAACGAGAACAATGACTGGTGGGAATGGGAGAAAATCCCCGGCCACATAAAAGATGGGTCAACCTCAGGCGCTGCCTGTGACTGGTGGAACAGGGCCGAAGAGGACCTCGCCATCGCTGCCCGGATGGGCCAGAACGCCCATCGCCTCTCGGTGGAGTGGAGCCGGATAGAGCCTGAGGAGGGGGTCTGGAACGAACAGGCCCTGGCCCGATACCGGAAAATCCTGGAGTTCATGCGCCAGAACGGCCTCAAGCCCATGGTGACCCTCCACCACTTCACAAACCCACGCTGGCTCGCAGCCAGGGGCGGATGGGAAAACCGCGAAGTCATCCCCCTCTTTGAGCGGTTCGTCACGAAAGTGGTGGAAGCGCTCGGGGACCTGTGCGACCTCTGGTGCACCATCAATGAGCCAAACGTCTACGCCTACGAGGGCTACATGATCGCCTACTGGCCTCCCCAGAAGAAAGACTTCGCCCTGGCTTTCAGAGTCCTGAGGAACATGGCCGAAGCCCACGCCGCTGCCTACCACGCCATACACCGCCTCCAGCCCGGGGCTTCCGTCGGCCTGGCTTACAACATGCGCATCTTTGACCCGGCAAACCCTTCCTCACCCCTGGACAGGGCTCTGGCAAAACTGCTGGACTTTGTATTCAACCGCCTGTTCCTCAGAGCCGTGACCGAAGGGAAGCTCTCTTTCCCCCTGGGAAGGGGAGAAACGGTGGACAGAATGGCCAACACGATCGACTACTCGGGGATAAACTACTACGTGCGGGACCTGGTAGCCTTTGACATCCGCAGGCCGGGGGAGCTTTTCGCCAGGCGCTTCCCATCCCCCGGCGGAGATAAGGGACCCGAGGATTGGGGGGAATATTACCCCGATGGCCTCTACCGCTTCCTGATGGAGCTTGCTTCCTTCAACAAGCCCATCTACGTGACCGAGAACGGCTGCCCCGACAGCACCGACGAAGTTCGCCCCCGCTTCCTCCTCCGGCACCTGCTGGCCGTGTGGAAAGCCATTCAGGAAGGGGCACCGGTTAAGGGATACTTCTTCTGGACCCTCGTGGACAACTTTGAGTGGGCGGAAGGCTGGAGCCGGCGCTTCGGCCTCATAGCCCTCAACGAGAAAACCCAGGAGAGGAAGATGAGGCCCAGCGGCGAACTCTACGCCCGCATCTGCAGGTCCAACGCCATAACCCCGGATATGCTGGAAGAGTGGGGTGTCCAATGGACTGGGGAGAAATAGTGGAGGAAAAGATAAGGGAAGCCATCGCCAGGGGCCTGTTTGACAACCTCCCCGGAAAGGGAAAGCCCATCACCCTGGAGGACTACCCCTTCACCCCGCCCGAGTGGCGGCTTGCCTTCAAGATCCTGGCCGATGCTGGCTTCGTGCCGGACTGGATCGCCCTGGACAACGAAATCAGGGAGAGGATTGAGAACTGGCAGAAGGAAGCCGGATCCCTGCGGAAAGGCGATGAAAGCAAACGCCGCCAGCTCAGGGAAGAACTGGAAGAAATCAACCGGCTTATAGAGCTTTTCAACCTGAAAGTGCCGATAAAGTGGCTTCAGCGCCGCAAGTTTTCACCCGAAATCCCCTGAAAGGAGGCTGCCATGGAAATTAGAGATGAAGCCATAAAGCACCTCCAGGAACTCATCCGGATAAAGACGGTGAACCCACCGGGCAACGAGACCCCCGCAGCCGAATACGTGGCCGATGTCCTCAGCCGGGAAGGGATTGAAGTCAAAGTGATAGAGTCGGCCCCGGGGCGTGGGAACGTGATCGCCCGGCTCAGGGGCAGGGGCGAGGGAGGCCCCCTGCTCCTCCTCTCCCACCTGGACGTGGTTCCGGTGGAAGAAGCCCAGTGGGAGCGCGACCCCTTCGGCGGGGAGCTGGTGGACGGATACATCTGGGGAAGGGGAGCTGTGGACACAAAACAGCTCACCGTAATGGAAATGATGTGCCTGATCCAGGCCAGAAGGGAAGGCCTCTCCCTCAAGAGGGACATCATCCTGGCCGCCACCGCTGACGAGGAAATGGGCGGGGCCATGGGAGTGAAGTGGCTCCTGGACAACCACCCGGAGCTTTTAGCCTGCGAATATGCCATAAACGAGGGTGGAGGATACGGCATTGAATTTGCCGGCCACCGCTACTATGTCTGCGATACGGCCGAGAAAAGCCCGTGCTGGATAAAGGTCAGGACGAGGGGGAAGGCGGGGCATGCTTCAAGGCCGGTGGATGATAACGCCGTCCTCAAGCTGGCGGAAGCCCTGACCCGATTGGGGAAAGCACGCCTGCCCATGCACCGCACGGCCACCGTCGAACGCTTCATAAAGACCATCGCTAAGGACCAGAAATTCCCGAACTCCCTGCTCCTCCCCCTGATCCTGAACCCCATCTTTGAGCCCTTCATCCTCAAGCGATTGCCCGACAGGGAAAGGCTCGCCCCGCTGTTCAAGGCTCTCCTCCACAACACGGCCACCCCGACCGTCCTGAGAGCCGGCCAGAAGACCAACGTCATCCCCTCCGTGGCCGAAGCGGAAGTGGATTGCCGGGTCCTTCCGGGCCAGACGAAAGAAACCCTCCTGGCCGAGATACGGCCCTACCTCGGGCCTGACGTGGAGATAGAAGTGCTCATAGAGCCCGAGCCCTTTGAAACCGACTATCAGACCGAACTTTTCCGCATCTTCCAGGAAGTCATAGCGGAGGAAGACCCCCAGGCCAGGGTCATCCCATACATGCTCCCGGCCACCACCGATGGCCGCTTCCTCGCCAAAAGAGGGGTTAAGGTCTACGGCTTCTCCCCAATGAAATATGACCCCAACTGCAATTTCATGGAGCTGGCCCACGCTCACAACGAGCGCATCTCCGTTGAGAGCTTCCTTTTCGGACTGAGGGTCCTCTACAAGATAGTGAAGCGATTCTGCGCGTGAGGAGGGCAATATGGCCGTTTACGTGGATTCCGCAGACCTGGAAGAAGTGCGGGAAGCCCTCTCTGCAGGCTTCGTGCGGGGAGTGACCACCAACCCCGCCCTCATAGCTCGCACGGGCCGGAAACCCGAGGAAATCATCGCCGCCATATCCGAACTCTGGCCCGAAGAGCTTTTCTACCAGCCCTTCTCCACCGGAGCCGAGGAGGCGCGGGAAGAACTGGAAAGGATGCGGGATATCGCAGGCCCGATCCTGGTCCCCAAGATTCCGGCCACCTGGGAAGGCCTCAAGCTCCTCTCCGAACTGGCCGGGAAGGGGTGGAAATGCGCCCTCACGGCCGTATACAGCCCCTTGCAGGCCCTCCTGGCGAAGGAAGCAGGGGCTTTCTACGTTATCCCTTACGTCAACAGGGCAACCCGCCAGGGAATTGACGGTATGGAGCTTGTGGCTCAGATTTCCCGGGCGCTTCAGGGCTCAAAGGTCCAGATCATAGCGGCGAGCCTGAAATCGGTGGAGGAAGTGCTGGGAGTGCTTTCCTGCGGCGCCCACCACGTGACAGTCCCCTGGCCCCTTCTCAAGGCCATGGCCGACCACCCCCTGTCCCTGCAGGCTGTGGAGGAATTCGCCCGTGTGAGCAACTCCGGCAAGGAGGGGAAATGAAGAAAGCCATCGCGCTCCTGCTGATCCTTCTGCTGGTGGGAGGGTGCCGCTTTTCCGGTGAAAATTCGCCCCAGTTCGACCTGGGGGTCTTCATGGGTTGCGTGAGCCTTGTGCTGGCTACGGCCTGGCTCCTGGCCGGGGCAGCCCTTGTTGTTTCCATCGTCGTGGTGCTTGCCCTCCACTTCTTCCGGAGGAAGAGATGAGCTACGCTCGCGAGGTGATTGAATCCCTGCGGAAATTCGCCGAAGAAGCCAGAGAAATCTTCACCCGGAAGAACGAAGCCCGGGAAAGAGCCATCGCCGATGCGAGGGAACTGACGAGGCACTGCGCTCTGGCCATAAGGGCATGCCACCGCGGGGAGCTGGAAAACGCCTCCGCCCTGCTGGATAAAGCGGGCGAAATCGCCTCACGCCTGAAGGAGCTGGCCGGAACCTACCCCGATCTCTACCACAGCGGGTATGCCCAGGACGCCCTCAAAGAGTTTGTGGAAGCCTCCCTGGTGCGCAAGCTGCTCCTCAGAGAACCCATACCCGGCCCGAAGGAGCTTGGAGTTGAACCTGAAACTTACCTGCGGGGCCTCGGGGAAGCCATGGGGGAACTCCGCCGCCACATCCTGGACCTGATCCGCAGGGATGAATTCGCCAGGGGAGAAGAATTCCTGGACATTATGGATGAAGTCTATGCCCTCCTGATGACCATGGACTTCCCCGACGCTCTCACGGGAGGGCTCAGGCACACAGGAGATATGGTCCGGGGTGTGGTTGAGAGGACCAGAAGCGACCTGACAGCAGCCTACGAAAATTATCTCCTGCGGATAAGCCTGGAGAAAGCGAGGGATGAATGGCTCAAAGGAGCCGGTGATAAGGGCCAGTGATGTGGAAGAATACATCTTCTGCCCCCGGGCCTGGTGGCTCAGGAAGGTAAAGGGGATAGAGCCTGAATCCCTGGAAAGGCTTGAAGAGGGACACCAGTTCCACCGCGCCCACCAGAAACAGGTCCTCACCCTGGGCCGGTTGTGGATCGCCGGAATTGCCCTCTTCCTGCTCGGCCTTTGCCTGATCCTGCTGGCGATCACACGCTTTTGAGGGGGAAAAGGGCGAGGCGGGTATAGACAGCCCCGCTCGGCAGGAGGTCGCTCTTCATGAGGCTTATGGCCTCCACCAGGACCCTGCCCCCGCTCCCTATTTTCCCCGCCTTTATGTATTCCCCAATGCGCTTCCTCTCGGCACTGGAGATCCCCCTGTTCACTCGCCCCAGGGTGAGGTGGGGGGAGAAGGGCCTGTCTTCAGGCCTGAAGCCAAGCTTTGAGAGGCTCCTCTCCACATCCTGCTGAAGGGCCTGGAGAGCTCCCGTCCTCTCCTCAACCCCCACCCACACAACATTTGGATGAGAAGGGGAAGGAAAACAGCCCAGCCCCCCGTAAGCAAAATGGAAAGGACGGTGCCTCAGGCTCACTTCCCGCAGGACTTCCTCAACTGCCCTTACTTTGCCCCCGGGGATCTCCCCCAGAAACTTCAGGGTGAGGTGAATGCCCTTCGGGTCAACCCAGCGGATTGCCCCCTGGGGAAGCTCCGCCTTCAAACGTTCCTGGACCTCCTTCAACCAGTCAAGGGCTTCCTCGTCCAGCTCTATGGCCACGAAGGTGCGTATCATCTCCATGGTTCCACCTCAGAGGGGCTGACATCTGGGGCAGAAATGAGAACTTCTGCCGGCAACTTTCATGCGTTCTATGGGCGTCCCGCAGCGGGGACACGGCTTTCCGGTCCGCCTGAACACGTTGAGGCTCTGCTGGTTCTGCCCTCTCCTCCCGAAAGCATCCCTGTAAGCACTGAAAGTGGTGCCTCGCCTCTCAATTCCTTTTTCCAGGACTTCACGGATGGCCCGGTGGAGCCTCTGAACCTCTTCTGATGAAAGAGATGAAGCGGGACGGCGGGGATGTATGCCCGCTAAGAAGAGGGCTTCGTCAGTGTAAATGTTACCGAGCCCGGCGAGGTTCCGCTGGTCCAGGAGCACAGCCTTCACCGAGCCTCTCTTCCCGGCCAGGATGCGGGCGAGCTCCTCAGGAGTGAAGCTCTCGTCAAGAGGCTCCGGCCCCAGGAAGCTCAGAAATTCATCCGGGGATGGATGCCACCAGGCCCGCGCTAACCCCCGGGGATCGTAAAGGGAGAGGGAAACGCCATCATCGGTCCGGATGGTCAGTATCAGGGAGGCGGAAGGAGCGGAGTTCAGGTAGAGCCTGCCCGTCAGCCTGAGGTGGAACAGCAGGCCCGAGCCATCGGATAGATCCAGAACCACGAATTTCCCCCGCCTCCTGACCCGGACGATGGCCTTTCCTTCCAGGGCTTCGGGGGATAGATTTTCGGTGAACTGGGGCTTGAGGATTTCCATCCCGGCTATATGCTTGCCTTCCAGGAAAGGCCTGATATCCCGGACGATGGTTTCAGCCTCAGGGAGCTCGGGCAAGGCTACCTCCTCCTTCCCAGGATCAGTGAAATTATGCCTCCCGCCACCGCTCCTGCTCCCGCTGCAATTTCCCACGGAAGCCAGCGCAACCGCAGCCTGGAAGTCCTCTCCGGCAGTGGAGCTGGCGTTGGGGCAGGAACAGGGGTGGGGGTTTCTGGAGGATGCTCCTCGGCTTGCTGAGCCGTCACTTCAACGTTTTTCGTCGTTAGAGGGGCTGTGGGTGCTGCTTTTATCCTTTCGGGTTCAGGAGAGGGCATTTCAACCACCATCGGGGCTGGCGCCATGCCCCGGGGCGCCGCAGCCCGGACCGTAATCAGGTCGAGCCCCAGGAGCAAAATCAATGCCGCCGCGGCCAGGGCGGTGAAAGCCCTCGCTAAATTCAAGCCCAGAGGAACCCGGGCTTTCTCCAAGTCCGCAGCTCTGACCGCAAAGGAGCGAGGGGCCGGGACTCGCGGAACTTCCCTGAGGAGGGAAACCGTCCAGCGGATGCTCTCCCATTCCGCCCGGCACTCATCGCATATCTTCAGGTGCTCTTCCACCATCCTCCTCTCTTCCGGAGAAAGCCCTTCGTCTCCGTAGAGGGGGATGAGGGCTTTTACCTTCTGATGCTTCCGACCGAACATCTTGCCTGCCCCTAAGGCTTAAGACGATATCGCACAGGCAGAAGTTCCTGGTGGGCCATCAGGTATTCTTTGACCCTGGCCCGGGCCCTGCTCAGGCGGGATTTCACGGTGCCCAGGGGTATCCCCAGCGCTTCGGCTATCTCCTGGTAATCAAAGCCTTCCAGATCCGAGAGCACGATCACCGCCTTCTGGTCAAAGGGGAGCGAATCTATGGCCTCCTGGATGAGTCTGGCGAGCTCCTGCCTTTCGGCGTAATCCTCGGGGCTTTCCTCCCTGGAAAAGCGGTAATCCCTCTCGGGCTCAATCCCCTGGGAGCAAAGGGGGACGGAAGGCCTCCTCTTAGAAGCCCTCAGGGCATCCCTGCAGGCGTTGGTCACAATGCGGATGAGCCAGGCCCTGAACGAGCCCCCTCTGAATTTGCCGATACCCCTGAAAGCCTTTATGAAAGCCTCCTGGACAGCATCGGATGCATCGTGGTGGTTTCCCAGGATGCGGAAGGCAATGTTGTAAGCCGTGTTCTGGTAAGCCATTACGAGGGAATTAAACGCTTCCAGGTCGCCCCTGCGGGCTCTCTCTACCAGTTCTTTCTCCCCCTCAAGCATTCCGGGAATCCCGATCAGTAAAAAAGGGGCCGGCCTCCGCCAGGCGAAAAGGAGGCGGCCCCTGCCCCCTTTACTCTCCGAAGAGGTCCCTGGCCGTCCTCCTGAGCATTTCCACGCCCCGGACCTCGGTCTCATAGAGGGGGATTATGGCCCTGACCATGCCATTGAAGAGTTCTTCAATGAGTTTGAGGTAGTTTTCCTGAGCGGCTATGCGGTTCAGGACGAACTCGGGCGCGTTCTCCCCGACCACGCTCTTGTCAATCATCATGTTGACGATAACCCCGCCTATGGGGATGCCGAAGTCCTGGAACCAGTTTATGAAGCGGCGGATTACCGCTATCGGCAGGGCTTCGGGCAGAGTCACGAAGAAGAAAGCGGTCTTGTTGGGATCGGTGAGGAGGGCCTTTGCCCTGTTTATCCTGTCCCTGAAGTTGAGGAGATACTCCATCAGGGGGTCCTTCTCCTCCCTCTTGGTGAAGGAGAGGAGCTTGCGGAGGGATTGGGCTTCCTTACGGCTCTCCACCATTTTATCAACCCAGAGGGAGTAGACGCTGGACATACCCAGGAGCCGGCGGGCGTTGGCGGTGGGGGCCGTGTCAAAGACGTAAACCTCATACTCGTCCTTGAACATCAGGTCCACCATGTTCTCAAACATGGCGGACTCCTCAAAGGCCGGGTTCATGGTGGCCGATTCCACGAACTCATCGGCCTTGGTCTTGATATCGGCATACCTGAGGAACCACTCAATCTTCTCCTTGATCTCCTTCTTGGAGCGCTCAATGGTGTCTTTGGTGTCAATCTCGTAAGCGGTGAGGTTCGGGACCCCCTGGACCGGGGTTGGCTTTCCGAAGACATCCTGGTCGAGGAGGCTCGTCAGGCTGTGGACGGGGTTTGTGGATGCCAGGAGGGTGCGCTTCCCCTGCTGGGCGAACCAGAGAGCTGCCGCTCCTGCCAGCACCGTCTTGCCAACTCCTCCCTTACCCCCGAAGAAGACGTATTTGAGCCCCGGGTGCTCCCGCATGAATTGAAGCATGTCCTTTTCAATCTTGAGCATGGCTCACCCCCTCCCCTCAATCAATCTTGCCGAAGAGGACTTCGGCGACCCGATGTATCATGTCCAGGCCGGTTATGTCCCTCTCAAACTCCGGAACGTAGGCCAGAACCTGGTTGCCGAATTTCTCCTTGATGGTGGCGAGGTGCTTCTTCTGCATTTCCAGACGATAGCGCAGGTATTCCGGGATGTTCTGGTTCTCCAGCTCCGCCGGGAGGACCCGGTTCACCACGTAGCCGGAGATGGGCACCTTGTATTTGGCGAAGAGCTTCGCCGCCTTCTCCGTATCCAGAATGGCCATCTCCTCCGGGATGATCACGAAGAAGAAAGCCGTCTTTTCCCGATCGGTCAGGATGCTTGAGGAGGTGTTTATGCGGTAGCGTATCTCCTGGAGCTCCCGGAGGATCTTATCCTCCTCAAACTCCCTCTTGCGCTGCATTATGGAAGCGACCCTGGAGTATTCCTCCATCTCCTGCCTGAGCTTGGTTATCTTATCAATCCACTGGTCGTAGACGGTGGCCATGCTCAGGTAATACAGGGCATGGCCGAGGGGGACCAGGTCGTAGATGTAGTAATCGTAATCGCCCTTAACGACGATATCCACAACCTGGTCAAAGATAGCGCTTTCCTCCATGGCGGGCTCGGCGGCGGCGGCCTGGATGTATCGCTCTATTTCGTCCGGGACCTTGTCCAGGCCATACATGTCAAGGATTTTCTGCCTTATTTCGTCCTGATATTCCTTTATGCGCTTATCGGCGTCAATTTCCTGGGCGAAGAGCCCCGGGATTATCTCCACGGCGCCCTTCCCGAAAATATCCCGCTGGAATATATCCGATAGGCTCGCCTGCGGGTCAACCGAGAAAACCAGAACCTTGTAGCCCTTCTTCGCCAGCCAGTAAGCGGTGGCGGCGGAAAGAGTGGTCTTGCCAAGACCTCCCTTCCCTCCGAACTCAATGTAACGGCGTTCGGGGTGTTCTTCGAAGACTTTTGCCAGGCTCATCTTTCACCTCCAGTTTGTGGATATCAGGCCAGGGCGTCGGTCAGGTCGCGCTCCCTCAGCATTCTGCGCTTCCAGGTGGCGATCTGAGGGACGACGTAGGGCAGGATGCGGAGGGAGTAGTAAGGAGGCAGGATGGGGATGCCCAGCATGTCTCCCATGGTGATGAGGATGAAGAGGTGCTCCATGCTGCCTCTTGTCTTGAGGGCGAACCTGGTCATGTCGTGCCCGGCCATTCCGTAGAGGAATTCAAGGGCCGAGTCAAGGAATTTCCTGAAGCCTTTTTCCTCGGACATGACTCACCTCCTTCAGCCGATTTCTTCGGTAAAAAGCTCTGTAAAGTCCCTTTCCCTGAGGACGCTCCTCTTCCATGTTCCCAGCTTAGGCAGGATGTAGGGGAAGAGCCGGAGGGAATAGTAGGTGGGGAGTATCGGCGCTCCGAGAAGGTCTCCAAAGGTGATGAAGATGAAAAAATTCTCCATTGCTCCAATCTGCTTGCGGAGCTCAACGACCATATCGTAAACAGTCATGCCGTAAAGGATTTCCCCTGCGGTGCGGGCAGCTTTGCGGATGATTTCCCCCAGCTTCCCCATTTCCCACCTTTGGGAAATTATACCACACCGAAAATTGAAGTGCAAATTTTCACAGGCCCTGACGGAAGCGTGAAGGAACCCGGCAGCAGGCGCCCGGACAGGGGATGGGTCATCCCAAGACAGGAACTTTGCCTTTGAGCTCTATGGCTTTCTCCGTGACCGAGCACGTGTAGGCGAATGCTCTCACCCCGGCTTCCACTGCTTCCCGAAAAGCACGGGCGAAGGCGGGATCGGCCGGGGAGTTGGGGGAGAAAGCGACGGCGTCCTCGCGCTGAATTATGA
>DAOUCW010000139.1:0-8912 GCA_034431695.1 Anaerolineae bacterium
GGCAGGACAACTGCAATGGTCATCCTGCCTGCGAGGCGAAAAAAAACCGCAGGGCTTTCACATCCCGAGGTATGCTTTCTTCACGCTTTCTATGCTCATCACCTTGCGGGCCTCTCCTTCAATTTCAATCCGTCCGTTGGATATCACATAAGCATAATCGCTTATGGCAAGGGCGAGCTGGGTGTTCTGTTCAACCAGAACCATTGTCATCCCCTCGTTCCGGAGGCGGCGAATGACATCAAAGAGGGAGAGGACGAGGTAGGGCGCCAGGCCCAGGGAAGGTTCATCTAACATCAGGACTTCCGGGTCGCTCATGAGTCCCCGGGCGAGGGCAAGCATCTGCTGCTCGCCTCCTGAGAGGGTGCCGGCCTTTTGCTTCATCCTCTCTTTGAGCCTGGGGAAAAGGGTGAAGACCCTCTCCAGGTTCTCCCGGTAGTGCCTGGCAGCCCTGGAGGTGAAGGCCCCCATCTCCAGGTTCTCTAACACCGTCATCTCGGGGAAGATGAGGCGCCCTTCCGGTATGAGGACAACTCCTTTCTCCACTTTCTTGTGGGGAGGAAGGCGAGTTATATCCTCCCCATTGAGGATTATGGACCCTTTCCATGGCTTAACAAGTCCCATAATGGTGCGGAGCAGGGTGGTCTTGCCAGCTCCGTTTGGGCCTATGATCGCCGTGAGTTTGCCCTTTTCCACGGAGAAAGAGATGTCCCAGAGTATCTGAACTTCGCCATATCCTGATGAAATGCCTCTGGCTTCCAGGAAAGCCATCACTCTCCCTCCAGAAGTCTTTTAGCCAGGGATGGATCCCCGAGGTAAGCTTCTATAACTTTGGGGTCATTGGCGACCTCGGCAGGTGTGCCTTCGGCTATCTTCACCCCGTAATCCAGGACTATTATCCTGTCGGAAACCCCGGTTATGGCCTGCATGTTGTGTTCCACCATGAGGATGGTGATGCCCTTTTTGCGTATCTCTTTGATTACTTCCAGCATTGACGCCACTTCGGTGGGGTTGAGGCCTGCCAGCACTTCATCCAACAGGATAACTTTGGGGTCCGAAGCCAGCGCTCGGGCCAGCTCCAGCCTCTTCTTTTCGGGCACGTTCAATTTGCCTGCCAGGACATCCTTCTTGTGGCCCAGGCCGACGAATTCCAGAATTTCCTCCGCCCTCTTCTCGGCAAGGGGGAAGGGGTAATCCCTGCAGCCGAAGCATGCTCCCACCATGGTGTTTTCCTTGGCTGTAAGCTCGTTGAGGGGTTTGACTATCTGGTGGGTCCTGGCGATCCCGAGTCTGGCGATGCGGTGAGGGGGGAGGCCGGTTATGTCTTTGCCCTGGAAAAATACTTTCCCCCTTTCGGGTCTGTATACCCCGCTTATCACGTTGAAGAGGGTGGTTTTGCCGGCGCCGTTCGGCCCTATTATCCCCAGGATTTCCCCTTCCTGGACATCAAAGGAGACGCCGTTCAGGGCAGCGAGGCCGCCGAAATATTTGTGAACTTCCTGAACCGAGAGAATCATACCAGATACCTCCTGAGAACCGGAAATCGCTGGCGCAAATAGCCTACAATTCCGACCGAGACGAAAAGGACAATGATGAGGAGCATTACCCCCGAAATTGCCAGGTGCAGGTTCTTGAGGAGAGGGCTGACCAGGAGCAGACCCCGGAGCCTTTCGTAGACGATCGCCCCGATCACAGGCCCGAGAACCGTCCCGAAACCGCCCAGCATTATTATCACTATGGACTCAATGGAGAGGAAAAGGCGGAAAGCATCGCCCGGCTCAATGTTCCCGTTCTTGAAGAAGAAGATGGCCCCGACGATTCCGGGGAAGAAAGCCGAGAGGGTGAAGGCCCAGGTTTTATATCGGGCTGAATCTATCCCCAGGACCGTTGCAGCGTCTTCATCCTCCCTTATGCTCATGAGCCCAAGGCCGAACTTGGAGGTGCGCACTATGTAGCTCACCACCAGGATGATGATGACCAGGATGGCCAGGCAGTAATAGGAAAGCCAGAGGGCATTGCCGGGCCCACCGTAAGCCTTGTAGACCTTGAAGTCAAAATACATCCCTGTGGACCCACCCAGGAATGAGAGGTTCCTCACCAGGGATTTTATGGCTTCATTGACCCCGATGGTGGCGATGGCGAAGTAAGCTCCCCTGAGCCTGAGGATGGCCGCACCGAGGAGGAAAGCCAGCAGAGCGGCGGCGATCCCCCCTGCGATGACTGCCGGGATCACGTGCCAGTTGTAATGATTGATGAGGTAAAAGCCCGTATAACCCCCAATCCCGAAGAAAACAATGTGCCCGAAACTGACGTAGCCCGTGTAGCCGAGGAGTATGTTCAGGCTCGATGCCAGGGCAAGATACATCAGGAGGACGAAGACCTGCTCCCTGGCGTATGGGGAGCGGGTGACCAGGGGCCACAGGATGAAAGCCACCACTACAGCCATGATTATCCAGAAAGAGGGGGAGCGGAAGCGAGCCATTTTAACCTCCTCCCAGAAGGCCTTTGGGTTTCACCAGCAGGATGAGGACCAGCAGCGCGAATTCAATGACCGGAACCCAGCTCACCGGTATGAAGGCCGAGGTCCCCCCTTCCAGAAGGCCCAGGATTATCCCTCCCACCAGGGCTCCAGCCGGGTTGCCCAGCCCACCCAGGACGCAGATGACGAAGCTTTTGAGCTCATAGACGCTGCCCGAGAGGATGGTGAAGGGGAACAGGGTGGCTATGAGGCCTCCTGCCACCATGGCCAGCATGGTCCCGAGGCCGAAGCTGAAGGCCAGGACCTGGATGGTGTTCACCCCCATGAGCTCGGCAGCAGCTCTGTTCATCGCCACCGCCCGCACTGATTTGCCCAGCTTGGTGTTGTAGAGGAAAAGATACAGGCCTGCCGCCGAGGCCAGGGCGAAGAAAGCAGCGATGAACCTGGTGGCAGGGATTGATACTGCCCCGAGCGATATGGACGGCAATTTGATATCAACAGCCCGCGGGGTAGTGGTGAAGGCCACCGTCCCGAAACCGATTATCATGAGGTTGACGGAGAAAGTAGCCAGGAGGGTGGAAAGGTGAGGGGCGTCCAGGACCCTGTGGACTGCCATGAAGTAAATCAGGATGCCGGCCAGGAGACCGAAGAGGAAGGAAAAGATGAGGGCTCCATAGGGGGTCAGGCCGGCTTTAACCCCAAGGTAATAGACCGAAAACATTCCCAGAGCAATGATGGGGCCGTGAGCCAGATTTATGACCTGCATAACTCCCCATATCAAGCTCAAGCCCATGGCCGCAAGGCCGTAAACAAAGCCCAGCATCAGGCCGTCAACCAGGGAAGCAAGGAAGACTCCCATGATACACCTCGCGAGGTTTTTTAAGGAAAGGGCCGGAGGAAATCGTCTTTTCCCCCGGCCCCGTTTCCCCTTTACTCCAGCTTGCGAGGATAGATGAGGGGTGCTGAGCGGCCTTCCTCAGGCCAGACTACCTGCTTCACGAGCTTTCCGGCCGCGTCCTTCTGCCACTGGAGGTAAACCATCTCATGGCCGATCTGCTTGCCGTAGAACTCGCCCGTGTCAAACTTGATGCGGCCGTAGAAAGTGAGGATGTCCATCTTCTCCAGGGCAGCCTTGATCTTATCCGGCTCGAGGCTTCCGGCATCCTCAATGGCCTTCTGGAGGACGAGACCGGCCGCGTAACCTCCAGCGGCGTGGTAACCCGGCTCATAACCGTATTTGGCTTTGTAGGCTTCAACGAACTCCTTCACGCTCGGCCCAAACCAGGGGATACCGGCCTTCTTCGCCGATTCCTCGCTGTATTGAGCCTGAGGCTCCCACTGGCTTGGCCCTGTGATCTGGAAAGCCGCTTCGCCTATTTCGGCGAACTCGGGGAGGGCAGGGGCTACCAGGATTGAGATGAGCTTGGCCGGCACTTTCTTCTCGTAAAGCTGCTTGGCGAAGGTGCTGCCGTCGGCGAAGTGGCCTCCGCCCAGGATGGCATCCGGAGCAGCCGCCAGTATCTTGTTGATGAACGGAGCGAAGTCGGTGGTTCCGCTCTCGTAACCCTCAAAGAGCACTATTTCATATCCCTCTTTGGTAGCATATTCCTTTGCGAAGTTCACCACGTCGGTGGCGAATTTCTCCTTCTCGTAGACGAAAGCGATCTTCTTGGCGGCGGGATCCATCTTCTTGAGCATGTCAATGGCTCCGGTCAGGTAGCGGCTGGCCGGGGTATAAATCTGGTAGACGAACTTGTAGCCTTTGTTGAAGATATCGTCGGAGGCGGCACCTGTGACGATCATGATCTTGGAATACTGCTCAGCGAGGACGGCGGCGGCTGCTGCCAGGCCGCTGCTGTAGGGGCTGATGAGGAAATCAACCTTGTCCTCAGTTATGAGGCGGGTGTAAAGCTCCTGAACCCTCTCCTTGGTGCTTTCATCGTCGTAGAACTTGAACTGAACCTTGACGATCATGTTGCCGATCTTTATGCCCCCGGCGGAATTGAGTTGCTCAGCCCAGAGGCTCAAACCCTGGATCTGCTCCTTTGATTCTGCGTTATACTTTCCGGTCTGGGAAGCAGTAAAACCGATGGTGATCGTTTTTTCCACGGGGGCCGGCGTTGGGGTGGGCGGACCCGGCGTGGGTGTAGGGGCTGGCGTTGCACGCCCTGCCAGAATCGCCAGCATTGCAACGAGGGCACAAAATTGTTTCAAGCTCTTCATCGCTCCTCCTCCTTTGTTGGGGTTCCCACCACGCTGTGGGATTGAGACAATATTTACCAGAAAAAGGCGGTGATGTCAAATCAGGCGCGTCACGGAAGCTTTTGACATTACCCTCCCCTTGCTTTAAAATTAGGCTGCGCAGGAGGGGGCGATGAGCGTAATTGATGAGGTCAAGGCCAGGGCCGATATAGTTGATGTCATAGGGCAATATGTCCAGCTCAGGAAAGCGGGCCGTAACTTCAAAGCCCTTTGCCCCTTCCATTCCGAGAAAAATCCCTCCTTCTACGTCTTCCCCCACACCCAGACCTGGCACTGCTTCGGGTGCAATGCGGGCGGTGATGTGTTCTCGTTCATAATGAAGAAAGAGGGGCTTGATTTCAGGGAAGCCCTCAGGCTCCTGGCCGAAAGGGTCGGGGTCAGACTGGAAGAAAAGCCTCCCAGAGAGATTGAGAGGGAAAGACTTCTGCGGGAGGTAAATTCCGTCGCTGCCGATTACTACCACCGAACCCTCTTTCACCCGGAGAAAGGGGTCAGAGCCAGGGATTACCTGGAGAAAAGGGGGATAAGCGAGGAAGCGATCAGGGCTTTCAAGCTCGGCTATGCGCCTCCGGAGTGGCATGCCCTGGAAGAATTCATGGTTAATCTCGGATACAGGCGGGAACTCCTCCACGAAGCCGGCCTCATAGTGAAGAGGGAAGATGGAGGCTTCTACGACCGATTCAGGGATCGGCTGATGATCCCGATAAGGGATGAGGCGGGCAGAGTTGTGGGTTTCGGCGGGAGAACCCTTGACCCTGAAGGCGTCCCGAAATACATGAATTCCCCCTCAACCCCTATTTTTGACAAGAGCCGCGTCCTCTTCGGGCTGGACATGGCCAGGGAGGCCATAAGGGAACAGGATATGGCCATCATTGTGGAAGGGTATTTTGACGTGATCCAGGCCCATCAGAAGGGCTTCAGGAATGTGGTGGCCTCCATGGGGACCGCCATAACCGAAGCCCAGCTCAGGCTCCTTTCCCGCTACACCAAGCGATTCACCCTGGCCCTTGACCCCGATGTGGCCGGGAGCGAAGCCACGATAAGAGCCCTCCAGATGGCTGAAGAGGTGCTGGACAAAGAAGCCCAACCGACCTTTGATCCGAGGGGTTTCTTGCGGTTTGAGGAGCGTCTCAATGCCGAAATCTACATCCTGAGCCTTCCGCCCGGCCGGGATCCCGACGATTTAATCCGGGAATCCCCTGAGGGGTGGCGAGAAGCCATGGAAAAAGCCGTGCCCGTGGCGGAGTTCTTCATACAACTGCTCTCCCAGAAGTTTGACCTCTCATCTCCCAGGGGCAAGGCTGAAGCTGTGCGCACCATCGTCCCCATCCTCAGGGCTATAAAGGACGACGTGGAAAGGGAACACTACATTTACCGCCTGGCCAGGACGGTAAGGGTTGATGAAGGGGTTATCCGCAGGGAGCTTGGCGCCGCAGTAAAAAGCAAGATCCAGGCGCGAGCCCAGAAGCAATCCCCCAGGCCGGCCATCGGGCTTGAAGAATATGCCCTGGCCAGGTTCATGGAGAACCCCGGTCTCCTGAGCTTTCTGGAAGAGAAAATGGCAGCGATGGGTTTTTACCCCCTGAGCGAGGCCGATTTCTCCGAATCCGAGAACCGAATTCTCTTCAGCCTGTGGAAGGCGGCCTCGGGCAGGGATGGAGAAAGGCTTGAAGATTTCCTGGAAAGCCTGGACCCGATCCTCAGGGAGCGAGCTTTTACCATCCTGGAGAAAGCCGGGAATTCGCCGCCGACGCCTCTGGAAAAAATGGAGGACGAAATCTTATATTGCGCCCTGCGAATGCGGGAACAAAGCATCCGCTACTACCTCCAGGAGCTCCGGTTCCTTCAGGAAGAGGCCAGGGAGCAGGGCGATGAGGAAAGCCTGAATTACTACCGCGGTCTGATAAAGACGCACGCGGAGGAACTGGCGTCCCTCCACCGTGCCATGTCCCGCTATTCCAGTCGGAAGCGGGAGGCCTGATGAGCGAAGAATTCACGGAACTGGAAGATCTCAGCGGGGAAGAACTGGAGCTGGGGGATAGCGCGGTCCAGATCTACCTCAGGGAAATCAGCAAAATCCCCCTGCTCACCCCCGAAGAAGAAAAAGAGCTGGGCACCCTGATCCAGAAGGGGAAGATGGCCGAACAGCGCCTCAAGAAGGGTGATCTTTCCCCTCTGGAGAAGGCGAAGCTTGAGGCTCAGGTCAGGGCCGGTGAAGCGGCCAAACGCCGTCTGGTCCAGGGCAACCTGCGCCTTGTGGTTAGCATTGCAAAACATTACCTTGGCCGGGGCTTATCTCTGCTGGACCTCATCCAGGAGGGGAACCTGGGGTTGCTCAAAGCTGCGGAGAAATTTGATCCCCGCAAGGGCTTCCGTTTCAGCACCTACGCCACCTGGTGGATAAGGCAGGCCATCACCAGAGCCATAGCCGACCAGGCCCGCACCATCCGCATCCCCCTGCACATGATGGAGAACATCCAGCGGCAGCTCAACATCCACAGGATGCTGACCCAGAAGCTCGGCAGGGAACCGACCGCCGAAGAGATCGCCCTGGAGATGGGCCTCCTTTCCCAGGAAGACGTCCAGGCCATAAGGGAAGCGATGGAACAGAACAAGCCGATCCCCTGGGCGCTTCAGAGGAAGCTTCAGAAAGCGGCAGCCAAAGTCCGCAGCATAGTCCTGGCCTCTCAGGAGCCCATTTCCCTTGAGACCCCCATTGGCCCCGACGAGGATACATTCCTGGGTGATTTCATTGAGGACACTTCCGCCCCCGCTCCCACCGATGAAGCCTTCAGGGAGATCCTGAGGGAGGAAATCCAGAAGGTCCTGAAGACCCTGAGCGATAAAGAGCGGGAAGTCCTGGAAGAGCGCTTTGGGCTCAAAGATGGGAGGCCCAAAACCCTTGAGGAAATAGGGCAGAAGCTTGGGGTAACGAGGGAAAGGGCTCGTCAGATAGAGGCTAAGGCCCTGCGCAAACTGCGTCATCCCCTCCGGAGCCGCAAACTCAAGGATTTCCTGCTTTAGAGGTATGAGGGTGGTCCAGGAAAGCAGCAGAGTGGGTGTTTCGGAAGTTGAACTCCCGCAGGGGCCTGCCCGATCCGAGACCCCCATTGCCTACAGGGCAGTGCGCGGCGGATTGGCTGTGGCTGCCAGTTCTTACCGGACCCTTGGCTTCGGCTTCATTGCCAATATTTTCCTCACCCGCCTCCTTTCCCCCGCCGACTTCGGCACCTTCAGCCTGGGGATGTTCTTCGCCCAGCTTTTCCGGCTCCAAACCAAACTGGGGCTCAACTACGCTTTCGGCCAGCAAAAAGAGACCAGCGGTGCCTCAGTCGGAACCTATGCCTTGCTTGATGGTGCGGCTGCTTTCTCTGGCCTCCTCCTGATGGGCCTGGCGGCCCCGGTCCTGCACCTTCTGGGCTACGACCGACTGGTGGTGCTGGTTGCACTGGCTCTCTCCTTTGCCGCCATGATGGAAGGTCTATCCAGCATCGCCGGGACGCTCCTGGAAAAAGGCCTCAACTTCGTTGTTCTCAGCCTCCCCCAGTTTGTCATATTCCCTCTGTCTTACATCCCGGCCTTCTGGCTGGCGACCCACGGCGGTGGGGTATGGAGCCTGGTATCTCAAACAACCACCTACAGCTTTTTCCTGCTGTTCCTCTGGTGGATCCTCCGGCGCACTGAGCCCGGGCTGTGGGCGGAGCCATGGCAGTTCAATTTTGACCTGGCCCGCCGTTTCCTGCGGTTCGGCGCCATGACCGGCCTGTGGCTGATGGCCGGGATGCTCTTTTCCCAACTGGATAACTTTCTCATCGGCACCTTTGCCGGAGTGACCGCCCTGGGCTACTACGACCGGGCTTACCGGATGGCCCAGTGGCCGGGGTTGCTGTTCAACGCAGTGCTTCTGCACCCGGCCTTCTACACTTACGCCCGCCTCCAGGACGACCGGCCCCGGCTGGAGAAGACCGCGGCGATGTTGACGTGGGCCATCGGGATGGTGGCGGTTCCGCTGGCGATCGCCGTCTTCATCGCCGCGCCGGAGATCATCACCCTGCTCTACGGGGAGCGGTGGCTTCCCAGCGCGCTCTTCCTGCAGATCCTCATTGCCTTTTTCGTCGTGCGGCCCCATCTGGAGAACGCGGGGGTGCTGCTGAACGCGATGGGGAAACCCGCC
>DAOUCW010000140.1:0-5033 GCA_034431695.1 Anaerolineae bacterium
CTCCGGAGCCGCCAGCCGAACGCCAGGTGCAAACCTGGTCAGTAGACCTGGCCGGAGTCGCCGCCCGTTATCAGCGGCGGGGGTATGAAAGTACCCCTCAGGAGCGGGCTATCCTTAGCCAATGAGGGTGGTACCGCGGGGGTGAGAAGCTCCCGTCCCTTAAGGCGGGAGCTTTTCTTTTGAAGGAGGGCAAGTTTGGCCTTCAAAATTGAACCCGATTGGGAAGGGCGGGCCCATTACACCATAATCTTTGACGGGGGAAGCGAGGGCAACCCCGGACCCGGCTATGGAAGTTATGCCATCATCACCAGAACGGGGCAGAAGAGAATTTACCGCCTCTCCTTCGGAGATATGACCTCCAACGAGGCGGAATACAGGACCCTCGCTTCGGCACTGGCCGAACTCATCAGCATCATAGAGAAAGGGGGAAGAAACCCTGAGGAATTCACCGTTGAGGTCCGGGGTGACAGCGCTCTCATCATAAACCAGATCCTTGGCGTCTGGAAAACGCGCGAGCCGAACCTGAGAACCTTCAGGGATGAAATCCGTAGCCTCCTCGGGCGCTTCAGGGCCTGGAGGCTGATCAAAGTCCCGAGAGACGAAGTCAAGAAAGAACTGGGACACTGAATCGCAGGAGGTGGAGAATGGCTTTCAGAGAAGTCTCGCCGAAGGTCAATTTCCCCCAGATGGAAGAAGAAATACTGCGCTTCTGGAAGGAGCATCGCATCTTCGAGAAGAGCCTGGAAAGGCGGAAAGACGCTCCCCGCTACGTCTTCTACGAAGGGCCTCCGACCGCTAACGGCCTCCCCGGCATCCACCACGTCCTCGCCAGGGTTTTCAAGGACCTGTTCCCGCGCTACAAAACCATGAAAGGCTACTACTGCCTGCGGAAAGGGGGGTGGGATACCCACGGCCTCCCCGTGGAACTGGAAATTGAAAAGGAGCTCGGCTTCACATCCAAGACCCAGATAGAAGAGTTCGGCATCGCCGAATTCAACCGCCTCTGTAAGGAAAGCGTGTTCCGCTACGTCAAAGAATGGGAGGAACTGACCGACCGCATCGGCTTCTGGATTGACATGAAGAATGCCTACATAACTTTGAGCAACGAGTTCATTGAATCGGTCTGGTGGATCCTGAAGCAGCTCTGGGATAAAGGCCTCATCTACAAGGGTTATAAATCCGTCCCCTACTGCCCCCGCTGCGGCACTCCACTATCCGACCACGAGGTCGCCCTCGGCTACAGGGAGGTGGAGGACCCATCCATATACGTGCTCTTCCCGGTGAAGGATGAGCCCAATACCTACTTCATGGCGTGGACCACGACCCCCTGGACACTGCCGGGGAACGCTGCCCTGGCCATCCACCCCGAGGTTGAATACGTAATGGTGGAACAGACCAGAGATGGCAGAACCGAGCGCTACATCCTGGCCAGGCCCCTCGTTGAAAAGGTGATCCAGGGAGATTACACCGTTGTCCGGACCTTCCGGCCCGGAGAGCTGGCGAACAGGCGTTACATTCCCCTCTACTCCTTCCTCCCTCTGGATAGAGAAGCTCACTACGTGATCCTGGCCGATTTCGTAAGCACCGAGGAAGGGACGGGTATAGTCCACATCGCTCCGGCCTTCGGAGCCGAAGACCTGGAGGTCGGCCAGAAATACGGCCTTCCTGTAATCCAGACAGTGGACCAGGAGGGCCGGATGGTTGAAAAGGTCACCCCGTGGAAGGGCCTCTTCGTCAAGGAAGCCGATCCCCTCATCATCAAGGACCTGGAAGAAAGGGGCCTCCTCTACCGCCGGGAACTCTACTCCCACACCTACCCCTTCTGCTGGAGGTGCGGCACGCCCCTCCTCTACTACGCCCACCCGACCTGGTTCATCCAGACAACCCGCTACCGCGACCTGATGGTGGCCCTCAACAAGAAGATAAACTGGGTGCCCGAACACATAAGAGATGGTCGGTTCGGAAACTGGCTCGAGAACAACATTGACTGGGCCCTCAGCCGGAACCGCTACTGGGGAACGCCTCTCCCCATCTGGATCTGCGAGAAATGCGAGGACATAACCTTTATCGGAAGCTACAGGGAATTGAGGGAGAGGGTGGAAAGTTCCGGTTACTCCTGGCCTGAACCGTGGGACCCCCACAGGCCTTACGTGGACCAGGTTTTCTTCAACTGCGAGAAGTGCGGAGGGCTAAAGCGCCGGGTCCCCGAAGTGATTGACTGCTGGTTTGACTCGGGAGCAATGCCTGTGGCTCAGTGGCACTACCCCTTTGAAAACCAGGACCTCTTTGAAGAGCAATTCCCGGCCGATTTCATCTGCGAGGCCGTGGACCAGACCAGGGGATGGTTCTACAGCCTGCATGCCATCTCCACCATGCTCTTTGAAAACCTCTGCTACAAAAACGTGATCTGCCTTGGCCTCATCCTGGACGAAAAGGGCGAGAAAATGTCCAAATCTAAGGGCAACGTGGTGGACCCCTGGTCAGTAATAAACGTATATGGGGCTGATGCGGTGCGCTGGTATCTCTTCACCGCTGCTCCTCCGGGCCAGGAACGCCGCTTCTCCCACAACCTCGTGGGCGAAGTGGTGAGCAAATTCATGCTGACCCTGTGGAACTCCTACGCCTTCTTCGTGACTTACGCCAACATAGATGGCTTTGACCCCAGGCAGAACTACATACCTCCGGCCGAGAGGGCACCCCTGGACCGCTGGATCCTCTCCGAATTGAACCTCCTGGTCAAGAATACCACCGAAGCGATGGACAACTACGATGTAACCGGGGCTGCCAGGCCGATAGAAGACTTCGTGGATAACCTCTCCAACTGGTATATAAGGCGGAGCCGCCGCCGCTTCTGGAAGAGCGAGGCTGACCGGGACAAGTTCTCGGCTTACCACACCCTGTATGAAACCCTGGTGACCCTGGCTAAACTCCTCGCCCCATTCACTCCTTTCATAGCCGATGAAATCTACCGCAACCTCGTCCTCAGCGTTGACCCCTCGGCCCCGGAGAGCGTCCACCTCTGCGATTACCCCGTGGCCGACGAAAGCCTCATAGACCATGATTTGATGGCCGACACCAGGCTGGCGATGCGCCTGGCGAGCCTTGGACTGGCTGCTCGCAACAAGGCCCGGATCAAAGTCCGCCAGCCCCTGGAGAAGGCCCTGGTCAAGGTCCGCTCTCAAGAGGAAAAAGAGAGGGTCCTGCGAGTGGCCGACCAGCTTCAGGATGAACTGAACGTAAAAGAGGTTGTGCTCATAGATGACGAAAGCTCGGTGGTTTCCTACCGGCTGGATACTGTCCCTGAGCTACTGGGCAAGAAGCTCGGCAGCCTTTACCCGAAAGTGCGGGAGCGGCTCCAGTCCCTGACCGATCCTGCTGTGGCCCGCAGGCTCCTCGCAGGCCTACCGGCGGATATTGAGCTTCCCGAGGGCACCGTCACCCTCATGCCGGAAGAAGTCAGAGTAGAACTTGTGGACAGAGAGGGATACGCCTCGGCCTCCGAAGCCGGTTACCTGGTGGCCGTCACCACGACCATAACGCCCGAACTGAGGCGGGAAGGCCTGGCCAGAGAACTGGTCAGGCGCATCCAGAACATGCGCAAAGAAGCCGACTTCCGCATTGAAGACCGCATTTACACTTACTACCAGGCGGGGCCGGAACTCCGCGAAGTCTTTGAACTCTTCGCCGATTACATAAAGAGGGAAACCCTCTCCCTGGAGCTCATAGAAGGCGAGCCGGAGGAAGGGGCCTACTCTTCAACCTTTGAGCTGGAGGTGGACAAGGGGCGCAGGGAGAGGATCACCATAGGAGTTAAACAGGCCCGTTAAGGAGGTGGCTTATGAACAAGAAGACCATACGCGACATAGACGTTCAGGGGAAGAGAGTGCTCGTCAGGGTTGATTACAACGTCCCCATTTCCGAAGGGCAGATAACTGATGACCGGCGCATCAGGGCAACGGTGCCCACGATCCAGTATCTTCTGGACCACGGCGCTGCTGTGATCCTGATGTCCCACCTGGGGCGCCCCAAGAAACCTTCACCCGAGTTCAGGCTGGATCCGGTAGCCCGGAGGCTCTCGGAAATCCTCGGGATTCCGGTGAGGAAGCTTGACGATTGCATCGGGCCCGAGGTGGAAGAAGCTGTCAAGGGGATGAAGCCCGGGGAAATCATACTTCTGGAGAACCTCCGCTTCCACCCCGAAGAAGAGGCCAACGATCCGGAATTCGCCCGGAAGCTTGCCTCCCTGGCTGATGTCTACGTCAACGATGCTTTCGCCACCGCTCACCGGGCTCATGCCTCCACCGAAGGGGTTGCCCGATACCTTCCCGCCGTAGCCGGATTCCTGATGGAAAGGGAGCTCCGCTTCCTGAGCCTCCTGCTCTCCAGCCCCGAAAGGCCCTTCGTGGCCATCCTCGGTGGGGCCAAAATATCCGACAAGATCGGAGTGATCCGCAACCTCCTGCCCAAAGTCGATCTGCTCCTCATCGGTGGAGGGATGGCCAATACTTTCTTCAAGGCCATGGGCTACAGCGTTGGCGATTCCCTGGTGGAAGAAGAAGCCCTGGACCTGGCCCGCGAACTCCTCCGGGAGGGCGGAGCCAAAATAGTTCTGCCCGTGGATGTGGTAATAGCCGACCGTGTGGCCTCCGATGCGGCGGTGAGGACAGCAAAGCCAGGGGAAGTGCCGGATGGATGGCGGATCCTGGACATCGGGCCCGAGACCGTGAAGCTGTTCAGGGAAAAGCTCCAGCAAGCCCGAACAGTCTTCTGGAATGGTCCCCTGGGGGTCTTTGAAGTAGAACCATTCAACCGGGGAACTTTCGCTATAGCCCGGGCTCTGGCGGAGCTGGAGGGCGTTACTACCGTGGTGGGTGGTGGCGATTCGGCTGCTGCGGTGGAAGCCGCCGGTGTCGCCGAAAAGATAACCCACGTTTCCACCGGCGGCGGGGCGAGCCTTGAATTCTTGGAGGGGAGAGAGCTGCCCGGGGTGGCAGCCCTCTCAGACCTCTGAATTATCTTTTCCAGGGCTTACC
>DAOUCW010000141.1:0-1852 GCA_034431695.1 Anaerolineae bacterium
ACCCAGTATGGCAGGCAGAACAGGCTCGGTGGCCCGGCAGAGATGCTCAGGTTCTGGAAGGAAAAGAGCGTCCCGATTGAGAGGGCTTCCGCCCTCTCGCCTGAGGAACTTGAGGGGAAAATATTGATAGGAGAATTCACCGGACATGTATGAGGTCACAGTAGTTCGGCACTTTGACGCAGCCCACAGCCTCCGCCTCTACGGCGGCAAGTGCGAGAGGCTCCACGGCCACCGCTACCAGGTGGCCGTTTCGGTCCGCTCCGAAACCCTGGATGAAATCGGGGTGGCCTTTGATTTCACCGAACTCAAGCGCATCCTGGATGAAAAGATCATCCCACTCCTGGACCACAATTATCTGAACGAAATCCCGCCCTTTGATTCGGTCAACCCGAGTGCGGAGAACATAGCCGCTTTCATCTACCGGGAGCTGAAGAAGGCACTCCCCGGAGTGAGGATAAGCAAAGTTCAGGTCTGGGAATCGCCCGATGCCTGGGCTACCTACTACCCGGAGGAATAGGATGAAGGTAGGGGTTGTGGGAGCCGGGATAACCGGGCTCACTGCAGCTTACGAACTGGCCAAGAAGGGCCATTTTGTGGAGGTCTTTGAGGCCTCGGAGAAAGCCGGTGGGCTGGCATCGGGCTTCAGGGATGAGGGCTGGGAATGGCCCCTTGAGCGGTTCTACCACCACTGGTTCGCTTCGGATCATTCCGTGCTGAAGCTCCTTGATGAGCTTGGTCTCAGGGGGAAGGTCTTTTTCCCCAGGCCCATCACCTCAATCTGGTATAAGGGGGAAGCTCATCCTTTTGACTCCCCGTGGGCGGTGCTGAGGTTCCCTCACCTCTCCTGGTGGGGCAAGATGAGGTTCGGGCTTGTGGGTCTCTACCTGCGCCTGACCAGGAGGTGGCAGCCCCTTGAATCCCACACCGCTCACGAGTGGCTCCTGCGCCGGATGGGGCAGGAAGCCTATTCGGTCCTCTGGGAACCCCTCCTGGCGGGCAAATTCGGGCCGGTTTACAGGGAAGTGAACATGGCCTGGTTCTGGGCCCGGATCCACAAACGCAGCCCTCGCCTTGGCTACATGGAGGGCGGGTTCCAGGCCTTCGCCGACGCCCTTGTCTCCAGGACAGAGGAAAAGGGAGGCATAATCCACCTCAAGTGCCCTGTGAAACAGATAAAGAGGGAAGGCGATCGCCTGGAAGTGGTGAGTGCGGCGGGGGTCAAGAAATTTGATGCTGTGCTGGCCACGTGTTCCCCCCGGATACTGAGCTCCATAGTCAGGGGATTCCCCGAGGATTACGTTGAATATTTGTCAAAACTGCGTTCCCTTGGCGCTGTAGTCCTGGTGGTAGCTCTCAGGTGTCCCCTCACATCGGGCCATTACTGGATAAACCTGCCCAAGGGTGAATTCCCCTTTCTGGCCCTGGTGGAGCACACCAACTACATTTCCCCCGAGCACTATGGCGGGGATCACATCGTTTACCTTGGCGACTACGTCCCCACCACCCACGAATACTTCCGGCTGAGCAAAGAGAGGATTGAGGAACTATTCCTCCCCCACCTTTCCCGCTTCAACCCCCACTTCAAGCCTGACTGGGTCAGGAAGACGTGGCTCTTCCGGGAGCCCTATGCCCAGCCCGTTCCTCTCGTCAACCACTCCCGCATGGTCCCCTCCATTGAGACGCCTCTCCCTGGCCTCTACTGGGCCTCCATGCACCACGTATATCCCTGGGACCGTGGGACAAACTACTCTGTAGAACTCGGAAAAAAGGCTGCCGAAAAGATAGCAATGGAAGCACCCTGAATAAACCCCATCTCCCGGGGCTATTTCACACCGCTGGCTTTCACCCTGAA
>DAOUCW010000142.1:0-2475 GCA_034431695.1 Anaerolineae bacterium
GGCCGGTGCCGGCTCCGCCGCCGCCGCCATCAAGACCAGGGCGGTAAGGGATGGGAACTACTTCATCCTCAACGGCACCAAGCAGTTCATCACCAACGGCGACATAGCCGACATCATAACCGTGATGGCCGTGACGGACCCATCCCTCGGTCCCAGGGGAGGGATTACGGCCTTCATCGTGGAGCGGGATTACCCCGGCGTCAAGATCGGAAAGCTTGAGGACAAGATGGGGATCCGCGGCTCCAGCACCGCCGAGATCATCCTGGAAGACGTGCGTGTCCCCAAAGAGAACATCCTGGGGCCTTTCGGAGCGGGGTTCATCGTCTTCATGCAGAGCCTGGACATGGGCCGCCTGACCCTCGGTGCGGCGTGCCTGGGTGGGGCTCAGACTGCTCTCAGGATGGCCATGGAGTGGGCGGCTATAAGGGAGCAGTTCGGCGAGCCGATAGCCCACAAGCAGTCAATCCAGTGGATGATAGCCGAACTGGCCGCCGAGATAGAAGCCCTCAGGAGCCTCGTCTACCGGACCGCCTGGCTTGTTGATACGGGCCAGCCCTTCACCCGCTACGCTGCCATGTGCAAGATGTATGGCTCCGAAGTGGCCTCTAAAGCTGTCAACATCGCCCTCCAGATTTATGGCGCCATGGGTTATTCCCGCGACTTCGTGGTGGAGCTCATGTATCGCGATGCCAAGATAGCCGAAATATACGAGGGAACCAACGAAATCCAGCGCATCGTAATAGCCGAAAACCTGTTCCGTGACCTCGGAGTCAGGATAAGACCGTAAAAAGGAGTGGAGCCTATGAGGGTGATCGTCCCGATAAAGCAGGTCAGAGACCCCAGAGGGATCAAGGTTGACCCGAGGCGCCAGCAGGTTACGCTGGAGGAAGCAGAACTCGTCATAAATCCAACCGACCGCTGCGCCCTGGAGGAAGCTCTCATCCTCAAGGACAGGCTTGGAGCCCGGGTCACCGTCATTTCCATAGGAGGGCCCGAGGTGGAGGACTCTCTCAGGGAGGCCTGGGCCTGTGGGGCTGACGACTGCATCCTGCTCTCGGATGAACTCCTGGCCAGAGTTGATTTCCACGGCGCGGCGCTGGCCCTCGCCAGAGCCATCCGGAAGATCGGGGATGCGGATCTGGTAATCGCCGGGAGCATGGCCGCCGATACCGGCCAGGGACAGCTTGGGCCGAGGCTCGCTGCTGCCCTGGACATCCCCTGCGTGAACGATGTCTACCGCATCCTTGAGGTTTCGGAGGGGAAAGCCAGGGTCATAAGGGCCTGGGACGGAGAATTCTTAGAAGTGGAGGTGGAGCTTCCTGCGGTCCTCTGCATCGCCCCGGGAGCCAATGTCCCTCGCCTCCCCCACGGCGCTCGCATCATGAACTCTTACCAGTGGGAGCTTCCGGTGTGGAAAGCCGCCGACCTGGGCCTGAGCGAGGAAGACCTGAAGCCTGGAGTGGAAGAGCGTGGCCTTTCCTTCCCGCCCGAAAGGGTCAGGGGCCGCGTCAGCCGTGGGACGCCAGAAGACCTGGCCAGAGAGATGGTCAGCTTCCTCAGGGAAAGGCACCTTATCTGAGGCCAAGGGAGGTTTGAGCTATGGAATACTTTGAGATAATGATGGGCGAAGCCCTGGAAGAAGAAGCTTACCGCGATATCCTGGCGGTAGTCTGGTTCAAAGAGGGCGAACCCACCCCTGCTTCCCTGGAGGTTCTGGGCAAAGGCCGTGAGCTTGCCGACTCCCTCGGGGCTTACCTCAAGGCGGTCACCTTTGCCGTCGGGGAGGAGGAGGCGCGCAAGCTTGCAGGCTACGGTGCCGATTATGTCTACATCCTGGATAACCCTGCTCTCTCCCGGTATGACCTGGAACTCTACGCCAAGGCTCTGGGCGATTTCATTCAGAAAGAGAAGCCGGAGATAGTGCTCTTCCCTGCCATCGCTCCGGCCAGGGAGCTCGCCCCCTACCTTGCTCAGAAGCTCGGTGCTGGCCTGATAGCCAACTGTGCCGAGATAGCCGTTGACGAATCCACCCGGACCCTGACCGGGACCCATCCCATGTATGACGGTGAGTATTTCCGTGTTCTGGCCGATACAATCCGGAAACCTCAGATGGTCACCCTGCTTCCGGGTTATTTCCGTCCTGCCTACTATGACCCATACCGCACGGCCGAGGTCCAGAGCATCCCGGTTGAGGATGTTCCCTCCAGGGTCAGGGTCATGGGGGTCGCCGAGTTCTCCATCCCCAGGGGCCTGAAGGATGCTGCCGCCATAGTTTCCATAGGGCGGGGGGTCAGGAGCGAGGAGGAGCTGGAGCTTGTGAAGAAGCTCGCCCAGGCCCTGAATGCGGAGCTTGCCGGTTCAAGGGGCGCAGTTGATGAGGGCCTGATAGAGCCCGACAGGCAGGTCGGCATGTCGGGCCATCAGGTTAAGCCCAGGCTCTACGTCGCCTGCGGGATCTCGGGGGCCATCCAGCAC
>DAOUCW010000143.1:0-3196 GCA_034431695.1 Anaerolineae bacterium
GGGGCGACGTCCCTTTTCAGCTTACTGCCCCGCCGGCTTCAGTTCGGTGAGCATGAGGATGGCGGTCATGTTCCAGTAGCCGTTCCAGGTGCAGGGCAGGTACTTTGGAGCGCCCTCCTTGGCGGACGGCCAGTTGGTCCAGTAGGTGGTGTTCCACTGCGCCCAGAGGCCGTTATACCAGAGCGGGATGGCCGGCATGTCGGTGAGCTGGATGCGCTGGATTTCGGACATGACCTTCTTCATGCCCTCAATGTCCTCAATGGGGGTCTTGTCCAGCTGGACCACCAGGTCGAAGACCTTGGGGTTGTCGTAGCGGCCGAAGTTCCCGTTCTCCATCTTGGGCGTAATGGGGTTGCGGAAGAGCCAGAAGTAGAAGGTCCAGGGCGTGTTGCTCATCTGGGAACCGAAGTTGTTGATGGCCATGTCAAACTTGCCGCCGGTGAGCAGGTCCCAGTATCCGCCGAAGTCGGGGAAGTCAGGCTGGAGGTTGATGCCCACCGCCTGGGCGCCTTCAGCGATCACCCTGATGGACTCCATCCAGTCGGTCCACCCGAAGGGCACGATGATCTTCAGGTTGATCTTGGAGCCGTCGGGGGCCTCGCGGAAGCCGTCGCCATCCACGTCCTTGTAACCGGCCTTGTCCAGGATCTCCTTGGCCTTGGCCGGGTTGTAGGAGAAGCCCAGCTCCTCCACCACTTTCGGATCCACATACTGCTCCCAGACGGGGAGGAGGCCGGTGGGGTTGGCCTTCTTGACGATGTTGCCGTAGACCGCGGTCACGATCTTGTCCACGTCAATGGCGTAGGCCATGGCCCTGCGGAAGGCCGGATCATTCATGGGCTTCTTGGTGAGGTTCATGAAAAGGAAAGCAGTGTTGGCGGAGAGCATGTAAGGCGGATCATCATACCAGGTCTGGACGCCTTAGCCACTCTCCACCAGGGTGGCGATCCCGGGCAGGAAGTTGTTGCTCAGGTCCAGCTCGCCCTTCAGGAAGAGGCCCAGAGCCACGTTGTTGCTGGGGTTGACGATGTCCACAATATACTTGGGAGCGACGGAGAGGCCCAGGATCTTCTTGGCCCACCAGTTCTCGTTCCGCTTCCAGACCATGCGGTCCTCGGAGTGGGTCTCGTATACGTAAGCGCCGGTGCCCATGGGAGGAAGGTTGGGTCCAGAGACGTTCTCCTCGTTGGAGCGCTTCTCCCAGACGTGCTTGGGCACTATGGCGACGGAGTAGAGGGTGTTGCCCCACTCCTGGTGGCGGACTTCCTTGAAGGTGAAGCGGACGGTGTAGTCATCTACGGCTTCCACCTTCTCCAGCCAGTCCCACAGAGGCTTGTAGTAGACCCCTTCCAGCTTGCCCAGCTCGAAGGTGTAGACGACATCGGCCGCGGTGAAGGGCTGGCCGTCCTGCCACTGGATGCCCTTGCGGAGTTTGACCTCGTAGACGTTGTCGCTCACGAACTTGCCGCTTTCCGCCAGCCAGGGGATATACTTGTTGGTCAGCGGGTCATAGAGGAAGAGGGTCTCGTAGCAGAGGCCGATTACACCCATAGCGTAGGCACCGGGCTGGAGTGGGTTCCAGGACGTGGGTGGCCCCCACTGCTTGCCGCTGGTGTAGAGGGTCTCATTGCGCGGATACTTTACCTCCGTTGGGGCCGGAGTGGGAACGACCGTCACCACCTTCTCCACCACGACGGTTACGGGCTTCTCTTTCTCGATCACGACAGGGGTGGGGGTGGCGCAGCTGAGGAGCAAAAGGCTCAGAACCACCAGCAGGCTTGCTGCGACGAACATTGACCTACGCATGCTCCACCTCCTGATATTTTATGAACCGTGCGGGGTAATCCCCCACGGTTTAAGGCTTTACTGCCCCACAGGAAGCTCTGATCACAAGCTCCGTAGAAAGGACTATCCTCTGCGCCCCTGCCTGTTCCTCTTGAGGCTTTTCCAGCAAGCTCAGCAAGACTTCCACAGCTATGGAGCCGAGGCGCTCAATCGGCTGGCGGACAGTGGTAAGAGGGGGTTCAATGGATGAGGCAAGGGGTATGTCGTCGAAACTGACCAGGGCGATATCGTCCGGGACTCGGAGGCCTGCCTGGCGCAGAGCTTTCAGAGCTCCGATTGCCATCATATCGCTGGCGACAAAAACCGCTGTGGGGGAAGCCGGGAGCAGCCGTTGCATGCCCAGCATCCCGCCACCTTCGGTGAAGTCCCCCTCCACGATAAGGGATTCGTCAATGGGGATGCCGTTTGCCTCCAGAGCCTGGCGGTAACCTTCAAGGCGGTCCTGTCCGGCGATCATGTCCAGCGGTCCGGTAATTGTAGCAATGCGCCGATGTCCCAGCCTTATGAGGTGCTCAACGGCCATGCGTGCCCCGCCAACGTTGTCAACGTCCACGTAATTCACGCGCTCGTCCGGATATCGTCCCACGGAGACAAAGGGGATTCTATCACGCAGCAGGCTTGGGATTAGGGGGTCGTTGATGGAGGTGGAGGCGACTATAACTCCATCCAGGTATTTCCCGCGCAGGATGCGCCGGTAGAGCTCCTCATGGTCAGAGCGGGAGGTGAAAAGGGAGAGCATCAATTGATAGTGGTGGGCATTGCAGGCTTCGGTGGCTCCGCGCAGGAGCAGGGGGAAGAAGGGGTCGGTGAAGAGCTTGGTCACAGCTTCCGGAATGATCACGCCGATTATCTGAGTGCGGCGGGTTGCGAGGCTGCGAGCGGCGGCGTGGGGCTGGTAACCCAGCTCTTTTATGATGCGCCAGACCCTTTCGCGGACTTCCGGGCGGACGTTAGGGTGGTTGTTGATGACCCGGGAGACCGTGGATCGGGACACGCCTGCCAGTTTTGCGATCTGTTCCAGGGTTAGAGACATCGGCATCCTCCCCGTTTGGGAACGCTCTCAATTCCCGACCCCGCTAATCGGCTTTACGACGCCTTTTTACCGCTCGATTCCCGCCGTGATTGGGAGCGCTCCCAATCCCACTTATTATTATACACCACTTTCTCCCCTTGTCAAGAGGTTTTTGGGGGCTGTTCGAAAAATCAGGAGACGGGTAAGCCAGGGGGAGGTTTGGGAGAGAGGGGAGAAGAAGCACAAAAAAACTGCCAGGCGATCCAGATTGTAGAGCACTGCCACAGCCAGGGCCCTCCGCATTGCCAGGTCTTCACGAACCAGGGGGAAAACAGAACC
>DAOUCW010000144.1:0-6689 GCA_034431695.1 Anaerolineae bacterium
TCCCAGGACTGCCCCTGTGGCTCAAGCCATTCAGGGGCCAACCCCAACTCCAACTCCTGCTGAGGCCCAGCCGGTATCCACCCCTACCCCCGGGCTCGAGGGACCAGTGGAAACTACTCAACCTGCTCAACCTGAAGCAACTCCCACCCCCTCACCATCACCTCAAGGTTACATAAATTATGAGGTCAAGTGGGGCGATACCCTTGAATCCATAGCTTACCGGTTCGGAACAACGGTGGAAGAGCTCGTCAGGATAAATAACCTGACGAACCGCGACCTCATTTACGTCGGCCAGATCCTGAAAGTGCCGGGGACTGCCCAGACTGTGCCGTCTTCACCTGCTGTGTCCGAATACATAGTCCAGCCAGGCGATACTATCTGGAGCATCGCCGTCCGCTTCAACACTACTGTTGAGGCCATAGCCATCGCCAACCGGCTCATCAATCCCAACTTCATCTACGTGGGCCAGAAGCTCATAATCCCAGCTCAGGGTCAGGCTCCTGCTCAGGTTTCCAGGCCCATAATCCACATAGTCCAGTATGGCGAGACCCTCTTTTCCATCGCCACTCGCTATGGCACAACTATTGAGGCTATAATGAGGGCCAACAACTTGCCCAACCCCAACTTCATCTACGTGGGTCAGAGGCTCGTTATCCCCTGAGGTCGGGAAATGGAGAGCCTTTGCCTGAAAGGCGAGAAGGTGATCCTTCGTCCCCTGGAGGAGCTCCTCAATGATGAAAACCTGAAGAAAATCTACTCATGGCACAGAGACCATGAAGTTATGTTCTGGCTGGGGTGCAGGCCCGTGCAGAGCTCGTTCTCCGGGTTTGCCTCCTGGTTCCGCCGCTCCATCGGGAAACTGGACCAGGATATGGCCTTCGGGATAATTGACGGCACAGGTGAGCTTATAGGGCGAATATCCTGCTACGGTTTTGATGGAGCGAGGAAAGAGGCAGAGATAGGGATAATGATCGGGGAAAAGCACCTGTGGGGCAAAGGTTACGGACGGGATGCCCTGATCACTTTCCTCCGTTACCTTTTCAACGAAAAGGGATTGAAAAGAGTCCGCCTCCGCACCATGGACAGGAACGGAAGAGCCCGCCGGTGCTTCTCTAAGTGCGGTTTCCGGGAAAGTCGTCGTGTGATCCTCACCCTGGAGATAGGCGATGTCCCGGGGGTGGAGATGACCCTTTCGGCTGAGGATTTCCACAAGATTTTTGACGGGAGGAAAGAGCCATGCAGGAGCGCTACCTTCTGATGATACCCGGCCCCATAGATTTTGACCCTGCCGTCCTCAGGGCCATGTCAGCCAAGACCATGAGCCACATGTCAGTGGAGTTCGCCGAGGTTTTCGGCAGGGCTCTGGAAAACCTGAGGAAGGTCTTCCTCACCGAGAAGGGGCAGCCCTTCGTGGTGGCTGGCTCCGGAACACTGGCGATGGACATGGCCATTGTCAACTTGGTTGAACCCGGGGAGAAAGTCCTCGTCCTGAGTTCGGGCTTCTTCGGGGACCGCATGGCTGACATCGCCAGGCGCTACCAGGCCGAAGTCGTGGTGGTGAAAGCCCCGCTCGGGGAGGTCCCCTCCCTGGAAGAGGCTGAAAAGCACCTCAGGGCAGGCGGGTTCAAGGCTGTGACGGCTACTCACGTGGATACCTCCACCGGCGTGGCTGTGGACGTCAAAGCGATCGGAGAGCTGGCCCGGAAATACGGGGCTCTCTCAATAGTGGATGGGGTCTGCGCTACCGCCGCCATGGAGTTCCGCCAGGATGAATGGGGCATTGATGTTTACCTCACTGCCTCGCAGAAAGCCATCTCCGTCCCGCCTGGCCTCGCCATCCTGGTAGTGAGTGAGCGAGCCATGGAAGCATACCGCAAACGCCGCTCCCCCGTCCTCAACTACTACGCCGACTTTGGCCTCTGGCTGCCGGTCATGGAAGCTTACGAGGCAAGGAAAGTGGCGTATTTCGCTACTCCACCCGTGAACTTGATCTATGCTCTGGATGTGAGCCTCCAGCAGATACTGGCTGAGGGCATGGAGAAGCGATTCGAGCGGCATCGCCTCCTGGCCCGGGCTTTCCAGGCAGGAATTGATGCCATTGGCCTCAGGCAGGTGCCTCTGCGGAAGGAAATCAGGGCCTGGACCCTCACCACCGCCTATTATCCCGATGGGATAGGGCCCGAACTGCTGAGGGCTATAAAAGCTGAGGGGGTGGTGGTGGCTGCTGGCCTTCAACCCGAGATAAGGGACAAATACTTCAGAGTGGGCCACATGGGGACCCTCACCCCGGGCGATGTCCTGACCACTCTGGGTGCAATAGAGAGAGCCCTTGCCTCCCTCGGTTACCGGTTTGAGAAGGGAGCAGGGGTCAAGGCTGCTCAGGAAATCCTATGGCCTACACCCTGACTGTTGCGAACCAGAAGGGCGGAGTGGGCAAAACCACTACCGTCATAAATCTGGGGGCTGCCCTGGCTGAGAGAGGTCACAGGATCCTCCTGGTGGACATGGACCCCCAGGGTGGCCTCTCCACTTCCATGGGTGTGGAAAGCTATTTCCTGGACAAAACCATCTACCAGGTCCTCACCGACGGCAGAACCAAACTCCAGGATGTGATAATCCAGGTCAGGGAAAAGATCTTCGTTGCTCCCGCCAACATAGACCTATCCGCTGCGGAAATGGAGCTGGTTTCGGCCATTGCCAGGGAATACATCCTGAGGGATTCCCTCAAAGCCATCCTTCCCAATTACGATTTCATCCTGATTGATACCCCTCCGAGCCTCGGGCTCCTGACGATAAATGCACTGGTGGCGGCGAAGGGGGTCATAATACCTCTTCAGTGCGAATACCTGGCTTTCAGGGCCCTCCGCATCCTCTTGGAGACCATCAAGAAAGTCAAGGCAAGGCTGAACCGTGGACTGCGCATCCTCGGCATACTGCCCACCATGTATGACTCCCGGCTCACCCATTCAAAGGAAGTGCTGGATGAAATCCGCTCCATTTTCGGCCCCCTCGTATTCAACACGGTGGTGAAGAAAAGCGTGAAGTTTGCAGAGGCTCCTGTAGCCAAGATGCCAATCCTGGAATATGCTCCCCAGCACGATGGGGCTGAGGCCTACAGAAAACTGGCCGAGGAGGTGCTCAATGTCATCCAGAGCAAGCCTCAGGGGCAAGGGGGTTGAATTGCTATTCGGGGGAGGGGAGGAAAAGCCCACCCCGGAAGAGTTGCAGGAAGCGCCCCCTCCACAGCAGGAAGAAGCAGCCGTTCTGGAGAGGGTGGGGAGAAGGCGTCCAGTTGAACTGGCTTCGGAGATTGACGAGCTCTACGAAACCATTGTTGCCGAACTCAGTGCTCGCGAGGCCCTGGCCGATAAGGCCCTGACCCTGCTCCAGGAAGCCCGGGATACCCTCCTGGAAGACCCCCGCAATTACGATATAGCTGAGCTCAAAGTCCACCAGGCTAAGGCCATCCTCCAGAGGGTGAGGGATGCGAGGGCATGGGGGAGCACCTACGGAGTAAGACTGCTGGCCTATGAGCTTGCCTGGCTCGCGGTCCTCCTGATCCTCCTCATCTTTGAGAGGCCCATAGCTGTGGCTATTTCCTCCCTCTGGCAGGCTGCCGGTCCGGTAACGGGCATGTCCATGCTCTTCCCCATGTGGGCCACCATGGTTTGGGGAGGTATAGGTGGGGTCGTGGGAGCCCTCTACAGCCTGCACTGGCACGTCTCGGTGCTGCAGGATTTTGACCGGCAACAGTGGATGTATTACGTGGTCCACCCAATAATGGGGATAGTCCTGGGCGGGATCATCTACCTTGTAGCCTCAGCCGGATTCCTGGCGATGGGAGCCGATGTCACCAGGCTCAATGAGGAACAGCTCCGCTGGCTCCCGGCCCTCATCGCCTGTCTCGCGGGCTTCCGTCAGAAGTTCGCCTACGAGCTCCTGGACAGGATAATGCAGGTGCTGGGGCGGAAGCCAGAGGCCTGAGATGGCCCTCCGCTGGTGGGGTTGGGGATACGAGGAAATCCACTATCCTCTGGAGAAAAAGCCTTTTCTCCTCCCTTTCCTTGAGGAGAGGCTGGGGGTAAAGCCTCAGATCGTCCTCCCCGTTCCCTCCCTGGAGGAGATTGAGCTTCCACCATCTCGCCTCGGCCCCGAAATCCGGAGGGAAATATCCCGCATAGTTGGGGAAGACAACTGGTCCGATTCCCACCGGGAACGCCTCCTCCACGCACTGGGCAAAAGCTACGTGGATCTCATCCGTCTGCGCCTCAGGCAGGTCAACGCAGCCCCCGATGCGGTGATCTTCCCCGAGAAAGAAGAAGAAATCCTGGAGATCATGGACCTGGCATCCCGTCACCGTCTGGCCATCATACCCTTTGGAGGAGGAACCACGGTAGTTGGAGGAGTCTCTCCGCTGGCTCCTGAAGGCTTCTCCGGCACCCTGTGCATTGACCTCAGGAGGATGAACAGGCTCATCAGTCTTGATGAAATTTCCATGACCGCTACTTTTGAAACCGGGATCATGGGGCCGGACCTGGAGAAAACCCTGAACGAACGGGGCTTCACCCTGGGGCACTTTCCCCAGTCCTTTGAATTTTCTGCCCTCGGAGGATGGATTGCCACCCGCAGCGCGGGTCAGAAGTCCACGGGCTACGGAAAGATAGAGGACATGGTCATAAGCCTGAGGGTGGTGACTCCGGCGGGCATCCTTGAGACCTTGCCGGTCCCGGCCTCCGCTTCCGGTCCATCCCTGAAAGAGCTCCTGGTGGGAAGCGAGGGGATCTACGGCATCATAACGCGAGCGACCCTGCGCATCCATCCCCTGCCCCGGAAAGTGGAACACATTGGCATCCTTTTCCCCTCCTTCCCCGAAGGCATAGAAGCAATCCGCGAGATCCTTCAGAAAGGGCTGCGCCCCGCCACCGTCAGACTATCGGACCCGCCTGAGACCGAGGCCTCCTTCAAAATGAGGGAGGTGAGCGGGGGGCTGAAGGAATCCCTCACGCGCACGGTCCTCTCCTTCTTGCGGAAGAAGGGCTACCTGCCGGGAGGAAGCCTCCTTATCCTCGGGGTTGAGGGAGAGCAGAGGGAGGTGAAAGGGACGATGAAGGAATGCCTGAAGATAGCGAAGCGTCACGGCGGGCTGAACCTTGGCAGGAGCGTTGGGGAGAGCTGGTTCAGGGAGCGTTTCCTCCTCCCCTACCTGAGGGATGACCTCATAACCTGGGGAGTAATGGTGGACACTCTGGAGACAGCTACTCTGTGGAGCAACCTCCTGAAACTTTACACCCTGGTCAGAGAAGCCATAGTGAAAGCCATTGAGGAAACGGGAAGCCCGGCCTATGTGATGTGCCACATATCCCACTGTTATCCGGAAGGGGCTTCCCTTTACTACACTTTCCTCGGCCGCCAGCAGTGGGGCAGGGAAATTGAACAGTGGTGGCACGTCAAGCAAGCTGCTACCGAGGCCATCATCGCCGGGAAGGGGACCCTGAGCCACCACCATTCCATCGGGACTGACCACAGGCCATGGATTGAGAGGGAGCACGGCAGGGCTGGAGTTGAATTGTTGAGGGCAGTGAAAAGCACCCTTGACCCCCATGGTATAATGAACCCCGGGAAGCTGCTTTAGGTATGCGGTCCCATTACCTGGAATTCCTCAGGCGCAAGCTTGAATATCATCTGTCAGGCAGGAAGAGGCCCCTCCTGGCGGGCCTCAAGATAACTCACAGGTGCAACCTGAAGTGCCAGGCCTGCCCCTTCTGGCGGAGGGACAAAAGCCAGATGAGTTACAGCCTGGCTCTGGAGGTCCTCCGCAGGCTTCATCGGGAAGGGGTCAGGCTCCTGATCATTGAAGGCGGTGAGCCTTTCCTGTGGCGGGATAACGGCTACAACCTTGAGGACCTGGTCCGGGAAGCGAAGAAGCTATTCTTCTGCACCGCCATCGTAACCAACGGCACATTGCCCCTGGAAACCTCGGCCGATGTAGTGTGGGTAAGCATTGATGGATTGCGGGAATCCCACAACCGGAACCGGGGTGAAACTTTTGACCGCATCGTGGACAACATCAGGGCCTCAAATCACCCCAAAATACTGGCCAACGTTACCTTCAACCGCTTCAACTGGCGAGAAGTGGATGAGCTGGTGGAATTCCTGAGTGGGCTCGTGAAGGGTATAACCTTTCAATTCTACTACCCCTACACCGGCACAGAAGACCTCAGCCTCACGCCGGAGCAGAGGAGATGGGTGCTCGGCCGCCTTCTTGCCCTGAAAGAACAGGGTTACCCCATCCTTGCTTCCCGCAGGGCCATTGAAGCCCTCAGGGACAATTCCTGGCGTTGCCACGACTGGCTCATAGCCAGTGCCAACCCCGACGGCACGATCCAGACAGGTTGCTACCTCAAGGGGCGCGACCGGATAATGTGCGATAAATGCGGCTTCGCCGCTCACACCGAAATCTCCCTGGCCTTTGACCTGGTCCCGGAGGCGATTGCGGTGGGCCACAGGGTCTTCGGGTTCAGGCTGCTCTGATCCTGGGAGGGAAAGGGCAGGGCGACTTGCCTTTCGCCATTTTTGTGGTATAATTGAGAAAAACTCAAAGGCGATGATGGAGACGAGTAGGCAGGAATTTGCCTCTCAGAGAGCCCGGGGAAGGTGAGAGCCGGGTGAGGTGAGCCTGCCGAAAATCC
>DAOUCW010000145.1:0-9872 GCA_034431695.1 Anaerolineae bacterium
GGGCGAAGCCCCGTCCGCTCCAAGCGCTGGTTAGGCCGCCTTCGCTACCAAAACCAGAGCAACCCACCTTACGGTGGTGGGATGATTCCTTCTACAATCTGTATCGCTTCCTCTTCATCTAAAGCATCTCCAAGATAAATCAGTTGAATCCAGAACTCATTAAGGGGCCAAGTCAGAATGGTATGTCCATAGGAGAAGGACTTACGAATCTCTAATTCATTAACTTTCAACAACTCGGGTTCTGTTTCTCCTCGTTGCCTGGGGGGGACATAGCGGGTAATAGACACTGAAACAGAGTTGTAGAAGCGCCCCTCCCCCTCAAAGGAGAGGACGATCCTCTCTCCCAAGTCTTCCCAACGACGGTCTATTTTACACAGTTTGACCCGCTCGGGAAGCCACGTAGGGCGAGGCCATTCCTGGCCCAGGGCAGCCAGTTGCTCATCCTGGTCAGGTATCGGGGTGCAGAAACGTGGTTTAGGGAGCGGTGCCTCGTACATAGTGGTCGGAGTAATTGCTGGAGTAGAGGAGTCTGGCTGAGCCAGGGGATTTGTACAACCTGTCATCAACCAGACTACCCCCACAAATGCCCACAACAACCTTTGAGCCCCGTGCTTCATCGCCAATTCTCCCTACCAGCTTCGGTAACAGCTGAACCAGTAGTATGGATTGCCGTTATCGTCTAGACCGTCATGTTTGGCCAGGGCCGGATCAGTGGATTGGACGAGGAAGACCATGACGCCGTAAGCGTTACGCCGCTCATTGTTGATGAACCCTTGTGTGTCAGAGCAAAAGGTGTGCCAACGGCCGTCGTTGCCCCACACGCTACTCCGCTGGGTCTTGCCTGTCCGGTCCATTTGGCCAGGGTTCCAACCAAACTCAGTGATCCGTGACCATACAGCACCGCTGTTGATCTGGGTCTGAAGCCAACTGGTGAACCAGGGCCAGGAGTTGTTCTTGATATATCCGTTGACCGCATCAAACTCCGGCCAGGGATAAACATGGTAAGTGAAGTAGTCATAGAGGTCAATCATGGACTGCAGATAGGTGTAGAAATTCTGCCCATTATCCAGATTGCGATAGATGTCGGCCATAGGCGGAGTGTAGCGAGTCATGTTCTGGAGGCGGGTCCGAATGGTTGGGTTAGGGTGATTGGATCGCCAGTAGCTGACCCGATACCATATATCCTGATACCAAGTGTTAATGGCTTGATAGAGCCGATAATCGAACAGTCCATTCCAAGAGTAAGTACGAATAGGCCCGCCGGGATATTGCTCCCAACGACATGAAGAGCATGATGCAAGCCATTCGACGTTAGGCTCATTGTTGGTCTGGACCATGGTCACCCAGTCTTGGCTGGAAGCCAGGCTTACATATTGTTGGGCCACATCCTCGGGATTGTTACTCAAATACGGATCAGGCCCTAAGGTAGGCCATAATCTGACCATCACATACTTGGAGTAAGTAACCCGGATAGTGCGGTAGAGGTCACCTACAGTAGGACCGCGAGGGCTGGGATAGCCTGTTTGGCGCCAGAGATCGGAGTTCAGCACAGTGTGATAGTTGAAGTATGGGGCTCCGCTACTATTGACGATCGCGTCGGTAGATTTGGGCAATGCTACCCCCCAGCCATCCGCGTTAGCACCATGCATACCCTTATAGAAGTTTCCCAAAGTTGAAGCATCGGTGGTCACCTCGCCGGGTTGAGCCAGGCTGGTATTAAGGGGTCTTGAAAGAGCAAGAGTAGGAGGTAAGACGGGTGGAACTTCCGGTCGCTGTCCAGCCAGATCAAGGCTCACAATTCGAGACACGCCATCCTGCTCTTGCTGCCAGACAACCCGCTCACTATCTACGTCCGGCTCTGACTCATTACCCGGTGCCGCACTAACCAAAAAGGGCCGATCGGAACGCAAATCATATCCATAAATGTCAAAACCGGTGTGGTCGTAATTACGACCATCTGCCCAAACGACCAGATCCCCCTGGATTGCCGGAGCATGGGCCTGCCAGCCCTGAAATAGCACTCGGCTTTGGCCAGTATCCAAATCATACAATGTGACAAGAGGCCCGGTCCAAACAATACGGTGGCCTGAAATGTCATACTCACTACTTGGATACCAGACACGGGCCACTATTACCCGCTGGCCTGTAGTCAGATCAAGAGCATAGATTGTATGTGGCCGTAGCTTCGGGTTACCTTCGTACTCACTCCATACCACGATGTTCCCATCTATGACCGGACGGCCGTAGAAAAAGCGCCCGTCGGCCAGGTGGCTGGCGATTTCAAAACGTTCTCCACTGGCCAAGTCCAAACCTAACAGGGCATGCTCTTTCCCGTTATAACTACGCCAGACGACCCGAGTGCCTGAGATGGCTGGTGTAGTTTCATCGGCCGGTCCAACCGCAATGGGGAATTCTTGCCCAGTGGTTAGGTCGTAGGCAAAGATGTCGTGAGGGCAGGAAGGGCAAGTATAGCGGCTATCTTCCCAAACGATCACATTGTTGCTAATGTCGGGATTAAGCCGGTCTATTGGACGTGAATCCGCTGCTGCGTTGCCAGCTATGAGTTGGGAACGGTTTGTCTTTGCATCATAAAGGATAATATTTCCTTGGCCTAATCCATTTGTTGAGAGTTGATACTCGGTCCAAACGACCAGCGGTCCTTCCAAGCGGGGTTGGAATTGAGAAATAGGGCCGGGTTGCAAGGATGTAGGCAGGGTCATTTTAACGGGCACTTCATCTGCCTGTAAGTGGACGGTGCTGAAGCTCAGCACCATTACCAATACAATGCTAAAGGCAATTTTGACCTTCATGGTATTCCTCCTCTGTATTTGTAAAACTTTCACAGAGCAAGCTGTTTTCAAGAGCTGGGATTGATTCGGAATAGAGGTGGCCGCCTAACGTCAAAGCTGAGCGGCGGCGTTTTCGCCGTCCGCTCCAGCGACTTGTTGGGCGCCCGTTTCTGGCTCTATTCTGTCATCTCCCTCTCGCCCAATTCGTATAACACCATTTAAGGATAGGGATACTGATTAAAGCAAACGGGAGGATGGCAAGTTCAATCCACCACATCGAAATCTGTCCAATTTTTCCTGAGACGTATGCTGCTCCCGCAACACCATCAAGCCCGGCGAAAATGGGAAATCCCCAGAACACTAACATGTGTTTTCGGTTGGTAACGCCCAACAGAACCAGTGCGCGAGAAGAAGCATGACAAAGTATTGCGATAATCCTTTCAATTGGAGCAAGGAGCCAGAAGAGTGGTGTTACTGCCGCCAACGCGTCGATTCCTTCGCGGACCTTCTCTGTTCCCGGTAGCCCGGACAGATAGGCGAGGATGGCAGCAAAGCTTCCTATACCCAACAACAAGGCCTCGAAAGCACCAGCACCAATGCCGATTCCGATCGCCCTATTTGCGTCACGCCCGAGTTGTCGCCAGATGAGAACGGCCAGGAGTGTTAGACCGATCTCGAACAGACTCGACCGAATGCCTATGAACAACCCTCCGCCCAGAATGAGGAGCGGATACGGGAGGTTTTCTTCCATGAATGCGATCACTGCCTTGCTTGTGAGCAGGGCACAGACCCCCTTCAGGACCACCGCGACGGCCCACAAGCCGGCCCCCAGGCAGAACCACCTAAGTTGAAGCTTCAAGACGCGGCGCCAGTAGATAACGGCTGCGCTTGCAACAATCATCATGCCCAGAGCAGGGACAAAGTAAATCGTTACGTTGTCCATTTCTGCTCCTCCAGTGCGCCCAACGACAAACGTCAGCGGCGCGGTGTCACCGTCCTACTACCACCGTTGGCGCATGATTTTGGGCCGAATTTCTGCCCCCTTTGGCGCGCGGCGCAGCCGCGTCCGCTGCACGCAGGGTTAGGCCTTATGTAGGTATATTTACTTCTGAAATTCAGTAGGCGGAAGGGAAGTCCATGGAAAGACTTTACGATATGCAATATACCATTTCCCCTGCTGCTTTACAAGGCAGGTCTTTGCTTTAGCATCACCAAAGCGATGAAGAACGCATATTACTTCCCCTTGAGGATCTTTGTCAAATCCATAGAAATCGAAAAGGGTTTCAACCTCTTCATGGCTTTGGTAGGGAGGACGTGTTTCTATTGGCTCAATCCCCTGTTGGAGCATCAAGGAGATTTCTTGCTCATTGACTTGACCCGTTTCCACTCTCTGAAGCAGAGAGTATCCTTCTATCAACCACCTTGTCCATGCACGTTCGAAAGTTAATTGTCCCCATGTATCAGAGATCGTTCCAACAGTGTTTTCCAACAAGGGTAACATCTGTTGTACAAAGTTCTTCTGCTCTGACGAGAGAGGAAAACGAGGATCGTTAATGTAAAACTCTGATAGCCTGCTGAATCGCTCTTCCAGAGATAAGCGTCCCAGTTGCCATTCGATTTCAATTAAGTACTGTGCCACTTCTTTTTGCTCAGTAGTAAGGTTAGATAAAGGAACGGGATGTGCATCTCGATGTTTATTCCAGGTGTTTGCCCCTAGAAGGAGCAGAATCGCAATGGGAAAGACTATATACGCAATCTTTTTCGCTAACATAATTAGCCCTCCTTGTAAAAGAAATGCAAATTACCACTTCACATGCCATCCACGTACTACTGTGCCTGAGGGCACGTTATACCAAATCCATACGCGACAACGGTTTGGTGTATGTTGACTTCGCAACTGGTTCTCAATGTAAACAGCTGCGTGTCCCCAATCTGAATCACCTGGCCATCGAAACAGGATGATGTCGCCTAACTGTAGATTGTTCACACTGCGCATCTCATAACGAGAAGAGGTTCGTTCGGCGTGGTCATCAAACCATGAAGGAACTGACCAGGTATTAGAGTGCTGAAACCATCCACATCCATGGAAAAACCAATGAGCTCGATTCCACTGCCACCAACCGACTTCCGGTAGTCCTCCTGCGTGGAGCACTTGAGAAGTAAAATTCGTGCAGTCGTTCCACCCAGAACAGGTGTAAGAGGGATTGGGGTTAGCACAGTATTGGTCAGCATAGCTTACCGCTGCCGTTCGGTCGTAATTACCCGCGGCCACTGGATGAATTGCAAAAAGTAGCAAAACCAAAAACAGTAATACAATGTGCTTTCTCATTTGAACACCCCCTTTTCTAGGATTGGAAACAGGCCTAACTATGTCTTTAACTGATGGCTTCAGTGTAACTGCTTATCTCCTGACTCCGTCCGGAATTGATGCAAAAAAGCGGCAATTGCCAGATTTTTGCATCAATTGCGGGGTCCATCAGCCTGACCGCAGAAAAGTTTGTCCACTGAAAATATTATATGCTCTCCCATAAGTTCTGTCAAACAAGCGCATTTTTGCGATTGTTCAACGCAATCATGGGGGGCTTTCTTCAGGTTGACAGCCCCGCAGTCCCCAATTATACTTACCCCCGGGAGGGGGAAGTGGAGAGAGAGGCCATCCTGCAGGAAAGGGTGGGGGAGAGTGTCCGGTGTCTTACCTGCGAGAGGCGCTGCCTCCTCAAAGAGGGCCAGAGGGGGTGGTGCGGGACGAGGGAGAACCGCAACGGTTCCATCTATACCCTGACTTACGGGATGGTCTCATCCCTCTCGGCGAACCCCATTGAGAAAAAGCCCCTCTACCACTTTTATCCGGGAAGCGTGGCCCTGACGGCAGGAAGCTTCGGCTGTAATTTCGCTTGCCCCTGGTGCCAGAACTGGGAGATCTCAAAGTCCCCGCCAGATCCCCTGCGGTCCCGCTTCTTCTCACCCGAAAGTTTCGTCCGGGAGACAATCCGGCAGCGCTGCCAGGGGACTTCCATAAGCTTCAATGAGCCCACTCTCTCGCTGGAATGGTCGCTTGAGGTGTTCAGGTTGGCCCGGGAAAGGGGCCTCTACAACACCTTCGTCACCAATGGCTACATGACCGAGGAAGCCCTCAGGCTCCTAAGGGATGCGGGCCTCGATGCCATGAATGTGGATGTGAAGGGGAGCAAGGAGGCCGTTGAAAAGTTCTGCGGGGCCGATGTGGAAAAGGTCTGGAGGAACTGCCTCCTGGCCAAGAAGATGGGGATTCACCTGGAAATAACGACCCTCGTCATCCCTTCCGTCAACGATGACGAGGAAACCCTGCGGGCCATCGCTTCCAGGATATGCCGGGAGCTGGGTCCGGAAACGCCATGGCACGTCACCGCCTACTACCCCGCCTACCGGTTCAATGCTCCTCCAACCCCCGTCCGGACTCTGGAGAGAGCCCGCCAGATCGGCATGGAGGAGGAGCTTCAGTTCGTTTACATCGGGAATGTGCCGGGCCATCCGGGAGAGAACACCTGGTGCCCCGAATGCGGTTCCCTCCTGATCGGGAGGTTCGGCCTTGCTGTAACTTCCTTCAGGCTCAGGGATGGCCGGTGCCCGAAGTGCGGGCGCGAAATCCCCATCATCGGCGCACCACCGGGCAGGTGAGGCGGAAATGGGCTCTCAGAGGATAATCGTGCTGGGCACAGGGGCTTCTCTGTCCTCCAGGGAGAGGGATAATACCTCCCTGGTCTTTGACACCCCTTCCGGCCTGCTCCTCATAGATTGCGCCTCCAACCCTTACCGGCAGTTGCTCCTGGCCGGCCTCGACCCCGCCAGGCTCTTCGCGGTCTTCCTCACCCATTCACATCCAGACCACATCTACGGCTTCCCATCCCTCGTGCACCATCTCGTAATGGCCCGCAGAAATTCAACCCTGGCCGTCTACGCCAATTTCCCCACCCTTCGGACGGCTGCGGCTCTTCTCAACGCCTTCGGCCTCAGGGCGGAGTTCCTGCGTTTCTTCAAAATCCCGGAGGAGAGGAACTACACGGTCATTGACGCAGAGGATTTCACCCTGATCACCACTCCGGTGCGCCACGTCGTGCCGACCCTCGCGCTGAGGGTCAATTCCAAACTTGGCTCTTCTTCCTTCGTTTATTCATCGGATACGGGGCCGTGCCCGGAGCTTGCGGCCCTGGCCAAAGATGCCGATATTATCGTGCACGAATGTTCGGTTTCAAGGCCATCTCAGGGCCACACAACCCCTGCCCAGGCTGCCCAGCTGGCCGAAAGCTGCGGGGCCAAGAAGCTCATACTCCTCCACTTCTGGCCCACAATGGAGATGGATAAAGTCTACGAGGAGGCTTCCCAGCATTTCAAGGGGGAAATCCTCTTAGCCAGCGATTTCCTGGAGGTGGAGCTGTGAAAATTTACCCTGTGGACCTGCACGTTCATACCTATTTTTCCGATGGGGACCTGAGTCCCGGAGAGGTGGTCAGGGAGGCGAAGGCCCTGGGGATGATCGCCCTGGGCATAACCGACCACGACAATATTGAAGGGGTGGAGGAGGCGCTGGAGGAAGGCAGGGCCCTGGGGGTTGAAGTGGTGCCGGGGGTGGAAATCAGTGCTGAAGTCCCGGAGGAAAACCGAAGGTTCCACATCCTCGGTTACTTCATCAACCACCGGGATGAAGGCCTCACCTCTCTCCTGAAAGAAGTGGTGAAGGCGCGGGTCGAGCAGAAGATCCGCCAGATAAAGCTCCTGCAGGAGTTCGGCCTGAAAATTGAGGTTGAAGAAGTCTTCGCCCGGACCAGAGGGGTTCCGGGGAGGTTGCACATAGCCCAGGTCCTCCTGGAAAGGAACCCCGAACGCTTCCAGAGCATCCAGCAGATCTTTGACGAGTTCCTCTCCCGGAAAGGCAAAGCTTACGTGCGCCGCGATTTCTACCCCTCCGTGAGTGAGGCGGCGGAGGCCATCCGAAGGGCCGGCGGGATCGCCGTCCTCGCCCATCCTGCAATCTACACACATCCCGACGAGGCCGGGGATTGGCTTGTGGACATGCAGAAGCAGGGGATAACGGGGCTGGAGGTCTCCTACTCCTACGATAAGAACCGCCCATACCAGGGGGCATCGCCTGAGTTCGTGGAAATGCTCATCTCGCGCTACTCCTCCTGGGCCGACAGGCTCGGCTTCCTGAAGACGGGCGGCTCCGATTTCCACGGAAACAGCAAGGGGATAATGCTCGGGGAAAGGGGCCTCACCATTGAGGAGTTTGAGAGGCTCAAAAGAGCCCTGAGGAGGTAGGCCATGAGGGAAATTGAGCTCGACGGAGAGCATTTGACCGTGGAGGAAGTGGTGGAAGTGGCCTGCAAAGGGCCGGAAAATTGCTCCGTCAGGTTCTCACCCGAAGCGGTGGAGAGGATGCGGCGCAGCCGGGAGGTGGTTGAAAGGCTGGTGGAAAGGGGTGAAGTGGTCTACGGGGTGACCACGGGGTTCGGCTACTTCAGGGACAGAGTGATTGAGCCCTTCAGGGTGAGAGAGCTCCAGCAGAACCTGATCCTGAGCCACTCCGCCGGTGTCGGGGATTTCCTCTCGGTTCCGGAGACGAGGGCGATGATGCTCATAAGGGCCAACTCCTTTGCCAAAGGGCACTCCGGGGTGAGGCCCGAAGTGGCGGAAATGCTTTTAAACATGCTGAACGCCGGAGTTCACCCCCTAATCCCGAGGAAGGGCTCCGTGGGGGCAAGCGGTGACCTTGCCCCTCTGGCCCACATGGCTCTGGTGATGATAGGGAAGGGGGAGGCCCTCTACAGGGGTGAAAGGCTCCCCGGCGCTGAGGCTCTCAGGCGCGCTGGCCTTTCCCCCATCACCCTTGAAGCCAAAGAGGGGCTTGCCCTCACCAACGGCACCTCTTTAATCTCGGCCCTTTCCACCCTTGCCGTCCACCGGGCCTGGAACCTCGTCCTGGCGGCCGATGTGGCGGGAGCGATGTCGCTGGAAGCCCTCTGGGGGACCCTCAAAGCCTTCAACCCTTCCATCCACAGAGTCCGCCCTTACCCCTCCCAGCTTGAGTGCGCGGCCTTCGTTTCGGCTCTGCTGGAAGGGAGCGATTTCGTCCGCTCCCCTCAATCCCATTACGTCCACGACCCTTACTCCCTCCGCTGCATCCCCCAGGTCCACGGAGCTGTGAGGGGGGTTGTGAAATATGTGAAGGGGCTCGTGGAGCTGGAGATCAATTCCGCCACCGATAATCCCCTGATCTTTCCAGATAGCGATTTTCCGTGCCTTTCGGGTGGGAACTTCCACGGCGAACCTCTGGCCCTGGCCATGGATTACCTGGCCATCGCCCTGGCCGATCTGGGCAACATTTCGGAGCGGAGGCTTGCCAGGCTTCTGGATGAAAAAGCGAACGGCGGCCTTCTTCCGCCTTTCCTCACCGAGGAGGGAGGGCTTCATTCCGGCTTCATGCTCCTTCAATACACGGCCGCTGCCCTGGCTTCCGAGAACAAAGTCCTCTGCCATCCTGCCTCGGTTGACACCATCCCGACTTCGGCAAACATGGAGGACCACGTGAGCATGGGGGCTCTCGCGGCCGACAAAGCCCTCAAAGTTGTGGAGAACGTGGAAATCATCGTATCCCTTGAGCTCATGGCCGCTGCTCAGGCCATTGATTTCAGGAGAAAGGCTCTGGGGGCCGGGGCTAAGATGGGCCGGGGGACCGCCGTAGCCTACGAACTGATACGCACGAGAGTCCCTTTCATCGCCAGGGACGAACCCCTCCATCCCCACATCCTGAAAGTGCACGAATTGCTGCGGGAAGGCACCCTGGTAAAAGAGGTGCTGGAGGAGCTCTCCCAGGGGGATCAGGGCGGCCTCCCCGCAGGTTGACATCGCTCCCTTTCTCCGGTTATATTTGACACAGGAAGCCTTCTGAGAGCGAAGCGCCTCTCAGGGCACGGCAGGAAGAGCAAATGCTGCGCATCCTCATAGCCGATGATGAATCCATCATAAGGCTTGGCCTGAAGAAGATCCTGGAAGAGGCCGGCCATGAAGTGGTAGCCTCCGCCCCCGACGGCAGGACCGCCCTGGAAC
>DAOUCW010000146.1:0-4693 GCA_034431695.1 Anaerolineae bacterium
TCCATGCCTTCCCTCCTTTCGGGTTTTTATTATAAGTCACAGGGGGCGGAATTGCCAATTTTTTAAGAACATGGTATAAAGCTTGAAGGGGCGAACAGAAACAGGGATGAATTAGTATGCCTTTGGAAATGATTTCTCCTCCGGCGCTTCCTACACTGGGTTCAGAACAGCGCCTTTGAGGGGGAATTGAGTGAGTCCCAGCTGGAGACCATAAAAGCCAAGCTGGGGGAAATCCTGGACCTGGAAAGGGATAGCGTCTACATTTACTGCATGCCCGAAAGGAAATACATCCGGAAAGAGGTTATAGGCCAGGAGAAAGCCCTCACAGAGGCAATAATATGAGGGTGCATGTAACTTTCCAGGCCGATAAGCCTGTCCTGCTCCCCTGGAATTACCCGGAGAAGCTTCAGGGATTCGTCTACAGGACGATAGGGAAAGCATCGCCGGAATTAGCCGCACGCCTGCATTCCGAAGGCTTCGTGGTGGGGAGCCACCGTTATAAGCTCATAACTTTCTCCTGGCTCTATCCCAGGTCGGCAACCATGAAAGGGAATGGCCTGCTCATGGAGCCCCCCATCCACTGGTGGATGTCTTCGCCTCTCGCGACTGTCATTGAAGCTTTCCTTTATGGCCTCCTTACCTCCTTTGAGGTGAGTTTGGGAAATCAGAAGCTGGTTGTGGACGTTGTCCATGTGGAGCCAAATCTTTTGTCAGATGAGAAAATGCTGCTGGAAACCCTTTCCCCCATAGTTGCTTCTACCGGTGTCCTGGAAGAAGGTAAGCTGCGCAAAGTCTTCCTCTCCCCGGAAAGCCAGGAGTTCTCCAGGGTCATTACCGAAAACCTCCAGCGCAAGGCAGCAGCCCTCTGGGGGAAAGAAATCCCCGGTGAGGTGGAAATGAAACCTGTGCATTTTCGCTCCAGGTTGATCACCATTTACGGAGTCAAGGTTCGCTGCTACGAGGGGGTCTTTGATGCAAGAGGCAACCCCGAGCTGCTCAGGCTCGGATACGAAGCTGGCTTTGGGGAGAGGAATTTCCAGGGGTTCGGAATGATGCGCCTCGCAGGAAAGGGGGAAGCCTATGAAACCCAAAATCCTCCTGATAGACGACGACGAAGAGGAAGTGAGACATTTGACCGAAATCCTCAGGCTTAACAATTACGAGGTGGCAAGCGTAACGAACCCGGAAGAGGCCCTGACAGCCGTTTTCCTTGAAAACCCGGACCTCGTAGTCCTTGACATAATTATGCCAGGGGTTTCCGGATGGGATATTTGCACCAAGATAAGGGAATTTTCCCCGATCCCCATCCTCATGTTAACCTGTCTTTCCAGGGACGAGGATAAAATACGGGGCCTTGAGCTTGGGGCGGACGATTACCTGACCAAACCTTTCCACCCCCGGGAATTCCTGCTCAGGATCAGGAAGCTCCTGGAGAGGGCTACCCCTGCCCTTCAGGAGACGATTGTGGAAGTGGGCGAACTGAAGATTGATCTCATGGGGGGAAAAGTTTACAAACGAGGGGAGGAGTTGCATCTGACGAGGCAGGAGAGGAAGCTCCTCTTCTACCTCGTGCGCCACCGGGGCCGGACCGTGCCCCAGGATGAGCTCCTGAGGGTGGTTTGGGGAGCTGGAGCCGAGAGGGATGTAAACCTCCTCAAAACCTGCATCTACCGGGTGCGAGCCAAAGTGGAAGATAACCCCAGGGTCCCCCGCTACATACTGACGGATAGGGGAGCAGGCTACAGGTTTGCCGCAGATTAGCGGGCCGGTGAAGTCTGAGCAGTGGTATAATTTCAGTGGGAGGAAGCAGATGGAAGGAGTGTGGAGGGCTGGGGTTTTTGCACTCTTCCTGGCTTTGCTTCTGGGAGCTTGTGCTCGTTCAACCCCTGCACCCCAGGAGATCCGCAAGCCAGCAGTGGCAGGTCAGTTTTACCCGTCCGACCCCGCTGAGCTTTCCAGGATGATTGAGGCGATGCTGGCCAGGGCGGAGAAGGTGCTTCCTTCACCTCCCCAGGTCCTCATCGTCCCCCATGCAGGTTATGTTTTCTCAGGTCAGGTGGCAGCCTGGGCCTTCAAGCAGGTGGAAGGGGCCCGATACGATGCCGTGATCGTAATCGGCGTGAACCATTACGTGCCCGGGTTCCGCCAGATTTCTGTCTATTCCGGTGATGCTTTTGAGACCCCCCTCGGTCTCGTTCGGGTTGCCAGGGATATAGCCGGCCGACTCCTCAAACACAGGGGGATAGTGTCCGATCAGGAGCCTCACAGGCAGGAGCATTCGGTGGAAGTGGAGGTGCCTTTCATCCAGAAGGTCCTCCCGGGGACCCCCATCGTCCCGATCGTAATGGGAGAGCCTTCTGAGGAAAACGCCTACATCCTGTCCGATGCCCTGGCTGAAATCGCCGAAGGGCGCAGGCTCCTCATAGTGGCCAGTTCTGACCTTTCCCATTATCCGTCTTACCAGGATGCCAGGAAAGTTGATCGGGCCACTCTGGAAGCCATCATTTCCATGGAGCCTCAGACGTTCCTGAAGACTGTGAAGGAGTGGATGGATAAGGGGATCCCGGGACTGGGAACCTGCGCCTGCGGGGAAGGCCCGATTTTAACGGTCATGCTCATGGCCCAGAAACTTTCCTTAAACAGGGCTACGGTCATCCGCTACGCCAATTCCGGGGATACACCTTTCGGAGATGAGGAGAGGGTGGTGGGTTATGGAGCTGTTGCCTTCTGGAAGGAAGAGGGCGATAGGCCATCGCCTCCTCCGGACCTTCCGTCCACTGAAACGCTGCTTCCTTCTCCCGAGCCTGTGCCTCTCCGGCCTGAGCAGAAGGAGTTTCTCCTCCGGGCGGCGAGGGAGACCATCGCTTATTTCCTGGACTACGGCTTCGCGCCGCTGTATAGGGTGGAAGGGGATGAGTTGCAGAGGCCAAGCGGTGTTTTCGTCACTCTCAAGAAGCACGGAGAGCTGAGGGGGTGCATAGGTGAAATACTACCCCGCAGGCCTCTCATCGTGGCGATCCAGTGGGCAGCCCTGGCTGCTGCCTTCAATGACCCCCGCTTCCCGCCCCTTTCAAGAGAGGAACTGGATGAGGTCAGGCTGGAGATTTCCATCCTCTCAATCCCCAGGCTACTGGAGGAGCCGGAGAAAGTTGAAGTCGGCAAGCATGGACTTATAATCGTGAAGGGTGATAAAGCAGGGCTTCTCCTCCCCCAGGTCCCGGTGGAAGAGGGCTGGAGCAGGGAAGAATTTTTGAAAGGGGTCTGCCGCAAGGCAGGCCTGCCCGAGGATGCCTGGAAGGACAGGGAAGCCAGGCTTTACGTTTTCACCGCCGAGGTTTTTGGGGAATGAAAAGGGGTGGGCTGAATGGCCCACCCCTTTCTGAACCTGAGGGTTAGCTTCTCAGCTCGGCTTTGATGGCGTTGGCCAGGCGCCTTATCCCCTCCCGGATCCTGTCTGGCGGCTGGTTGGAGAAGTTGAGGCGCATGCAGTTCCTCCCTCCGCCATTGGGGTAGAAGGCAAAGCCGGGGACAAAGGCGACTTTCTCCTCTTTGGCCTTCTCCAGTAGCTTCTCGGAATCCACTTTCTCGGGCATGGTGACCCAGAGGAAAAGCCCTCCCTGCGGTCTGGTCCAGGTAACTCCCTCCGGGAAGAACTCTTCCATAGCCTGGATCATCACGTCCCTTCTCTCCTTGTAGACCCTGCGGATCTTGCGGACATGTTCCTTAAGGAGCCCCCGCCCCAGTATATCGGCCGCTATGAACTGGGGGAAGGTAGCGGTGTGTAGGTCGGCTCCCTGTTTGGCCAGGACCAGCTTGTTTATAACCCGACTTGGCGCTGTGACCCATCCTATCCTGAGGCCTGGGGCCAGGGTCTTGGAGAGAGTGCAGAGGTAAATGACGTTTTCCTTGTGGAGGGTGATGAGGGGCACCAGGTCCTTCCCCTCAAAGCGGAGTTCACCATAGGGGTCATCTTCCACGATAAATGTGCCGTAGCGGGCTGCAAGCTCTATGAGTTTATACCTCCGTTCTTCGCTTATGGTGACCCCTGCCGGGTTGTGGAAGTTGGGGAGGACGTAGATGAACTTGACCCTGTATTTCTGAAGCATCTTTTCCACTGGCTCAATCAGGATCCCATCATCATCCATGGGGACTGTGAGGAAGCGGGCTCCGTAGGCACTCCAGGCCTGGATCGCACCCACATAGGTGGGTTCAGTGGTCAGGATGTAATCACCGGGATCTATGAACACTTTGCCTACCAGGTCGAGGGCTTGCTGGGAGCCTGTCGTGATGAGGATATTTTCCTCCTCGGCGGGAACTCCGTATTTCTGCATTTTCTCAGCCAGCAAGCGTCTCAGTTCCGGATGCCCTTCCGTGGGGCCATACTGGAGGGCAGCCGGTCCGAAATTAGCCAGCACATACTCGCAAGCTTCCTTTACCTCCCTTATGGGGAAGAGCTCAGGGGCAGGCAATCCGCCAGCGAAGGATATCACATCGGGGTGAACGGTGAACTTGAGGAGTTCCCGTATTATTGAGCTGGCCATCTTGTGGGTTCGGGAAGCGAAAGCTTCCTCCCAGTTCGTGGTATATTTCCCGTCAAAAACCGATATGGGCACCTTTATTTCCGTCAGAATATCCACCTCCATCGCTTGCCTCCTGGAGAAAATTAAAAAGCCGCCTGTGCTAAGTTACAGGC
>DAOUCW010000147.1:0-4538 GCA_034431695.1 Anaerolineae bacterium
GGATGGTCCTGGGCAGAACCAGGAGCAAAGTGGCGGTGGAGGTGAGCTGGGAAGCTTTAGCTTACCTTGGCCTCACGATGCAAAGGGAGAAGGCCGAATCGCTCCCCAGGGAAAGGGTCTACTGGCTCATCAGGGAGACCACTTTCGGGATGAATGTGAAGGCATCGGCCCAGGAAATCCTGGAAGGCCTCCTCTACAGTGGCCTCCTCCGCCTGTCCAGGGAAAGGGATATGGTTGAGTTCATGCACCATTCGGTGCGGGAGTATTTTGCCGCCCTCGGCCTGCTCAGGCGGAACGAACCCATATCCTGGTATCTCACGGGGCCGGAAGACATAACTTACTGGTCCGGCGTCGCCGTGTGCGTCTTCGGCCTTACCCCGGCGAGGGCTGCCCTGTATCGGGAGATAGTCCAGGATGGCTCCGACCACAACCGCCTCTGGCTGGCGGCCTACTGCCTCGCCAGCGTCCTCCCCGAGGGCGAAGCCGAAAAGCTTGAGGCTGAAGTCGGCTGGCAGAAGGAGGATAAAGCCCTGTTCCACATGGTCTGGGGGATGGCCTGCGAGCTTGCGGGAGATTTTGCCGGAGCCATTGAGCACCTGACGGAAGCAGTGCGCCTCAATCCCGATCTCCACTACGCTTACTATGAACTGGGCTGGATACGCCGAACCCTTGGCCAGAACGAGCTGGCCGCCGAGGCTCTCAGGAAAGCGATAGACCTTTTCCCGGGCTTCGTGGATGCTTACAACCTTCTGGGGATAATCCACTACGAGGAGGAAGAATACGCCAAAGCCATCGCCAGCTTCCTCCAGGCTGCCTCCCTCGAGCCCAGTAACCCCCACCATTACTACAATCTGGGCCTTGCCTACAAAGCCCTGGGAGAATACGAAAGGGCGGCAAGCGCCTTCCGGAGGGCCTTCACCCTCAAGCCCGATTACGAAGAAGCCAGGATCCAGTTGGAGACGGTGGAAAAGGCCCTCGCCACCCCGATCCTGCCTTTCCTCAAGCAGATCTATTTCCTGCGGGATGCTCCCCTGGAGAAGCTCCTCCTCCTGGCCGAGCGCCTCAAGCCCGTGAGCTTCAGGGGAGGGGAAATCATCATCAGGCAGGGGGAGATCGGCTCAACCCTATACCTCATCTCCGAAGGCAAGGTGGAAGTTTACATCTACGGCCCGGAGGGTCGCAAGGTAACCCTGAGCATTCTCGGGCCCGGGAGCTATTTCGGAGAGATCGCACTGCTGGAAGAGACCCCCATCCGGACAGCCTCAGTGGTAGCCCTCACTCCGGTGAAGGGATGGGCTCTGGAGAAGGAAGATTTTGAGGAAGTCATGGCCTCGCTCCCTTCCGTGATGGATAAACTGGTCCAGACCAGGAACGAGCGCCTCCAGAGGGACATAAGCAAGGTGCTGGAGGAACAGGCCGTTCACTCGCCGCTGGTCAAGATGATAAACTCCTCCGTGGTAGAGCCAACCGCCGAGCCCGAGCAATCGTTAACCATCCTGATAGCCGATATCCAGGCTTCAACCCAGCTTGCGGCGATCCTCGGCCCCAAATCCACCCTCCGGTTCCTCAGGGAATTCTACCTGGAGATGGCCGGTGCCGTCGGGAGCAGTGGTTTCATAAAGCAGTATACCGGTGACCAGATTCTGGTGGTGTTCAGGGATCCGGGGGAAGCCTTGAGGGTGGCTCCGAAGATGCAGGCGGCTTTTTCCCGCCTTGTGGAGCGATGGCTCGAGAGATACCCTGAGCTTCGGGAACACAAGCTCGGAATAGGCATAAGCACAGGCTATGTGGCTCTGGATATCATCTGGTTTGAAAGCTTTGTGGCCGGTTACCCTGTGATCCTGGCCTCCCGCCTTTCGGCCCGGAGCAAAGCCCTCGGGGAAATCCTTGTGGATGAAGCCACAGCTGAGCGGGTCAAAGGCCGCTTCCCGCTTCGCCCCATGCCAACCCCCATCATTGTGAAAGGATTTGAGGCCCCGGTGAAAGTCTACAGATTAGTCCCCGAGGCTGAGGGAAGCCCAGCCCAGTGACGCAGGGCGGAGATGGCAGGTGCTTTCTTCCGCTACCTTGACAGGCACTCTTTCCTGGGCTTCAAGGTGTGGGAATTTTCTTTCCGGAGCCTTTTCCGCCCCTACGGGCTGTGGTTTCTGAGGCATGTGGTCCTGCGCCACCCCCTCGCCACCCTGAAGGGGCTGTTGAGATACCGCACCCTCGTCATCAGAGGCCTACTCGGCGGGGCCGTGAACGCGTTCGGCTTCAGCGATGGAGCCGAACTTTTCTCCGAGCCCCGCAATCTGATAATAGCCCCGGGATATTGCCAGAAACCGTTCGGTTGCCCGGCTGGCCGTTTCAGCCACCTCTGCATTTTGCCCCAACCCTGCCCCGAATCCTGCCCTGTAAAGAAACTCATCGCCTTTGGCCTGGAGCTCGGGGCCAGGGTTTACGTGATGACGAGCGCTCTCAGGATCGGGAAGGACCTGCTCCTCCCTGCTCTGGAAAGAAGGGGGCCATCCCGGATCTTAGCTTTCGTCTGCCCCTACTCCCTGCACCCCTTTGTCCTGGCCTGCCTCATCTGCGGGCTTGAAGGGGTTGTCCTCACCTTTGCCCGCGGGGCCTGCGCCGATTACAGCTCCTGGCTCAGGGCCGATAGAGGCATAAAGCCGGAGCAGACCGCCATCGGCCCCGAGGGGGAGGAGTTCCTGAGGAGCCTCGGTTGCCCTTGAGGAAAGCTTGTGGTATTTTCTAAAAGTGCTCAGAGCCTTGAAGGAGATGGAGGGGGTATGCAGGCCTTTGAAGAAATGGGCAAGCTTCTGGTGTTCATGGGGATCCTTGTGGTGCTGATGGGGCTTTTCCTCATCCTGGCAGGACGTTTGCCCCATATCGGTCGCCTGCCGGGGGATATAGTCATAAGGCGGGAAAACTTCGGCTGCTACATACCTCTGGCCACCTCTCTTCTCCTGAGCCTCCTCCTGACCATAATACTGAACATAATACTCAGGCTGAAGCGATAGCAGCTCTACACCTCCCCGCGCTGGGGGCATCAGGCGGAATTTCGCACGGCGCCCTGCATGCTGGGGATATCCTTTTGACAAGAGAGGAAATCTGCTTTAAACTTGCCCCGGGAAGCGCTCATCGGGAGGGGAACGATGAAGGGGAACAAGCTTTTGCTCCTTTTTGCCCTGTCTCTGCTCCTTGCAGCCTGCAAAGCTACCCCCACTGTTTCGGGCACAATCCTTGTGGACGGCTCCAGCACTGTCTACCTCATAACCGAAGCTATGGCCGAAGAGTTCCAGAAAGCAAACCCCGGCATCCGCGTAACGGTCGGGATCTCAGGCACAGGAGGGGGCTTCAGGAAGTTCTGCGCCGGGGAAATAGACATAGTTGATGCCTCAAGGCCCATAAAACCTTCCGAGCTGGAAGCCTGCCGCGGAAAGGGGATTGAATTCATAGAACTCAAAGTGGCCTACGACGGACTCGCCGTGGTGGTCAACCCCGAAAATGACTGGGTGGATTACCTCACGGTTGAGGAACTGAAGAAGATGTGGGAACCCGAAGCCCAGGGGAAGGTAACCCGCTGGAGCCAGATCCGCCCCGACTGGCCCGATAAAGAACTCCACCTCTACGGCCCCGGGGTTGACTCCGGCACTTACGATTTCTTCACCGAGGTCATAGTCGGGGAGAGCGGAAGCAGCCGCGGGGATTTCCTGGCCAGCGAAGACGATAATGTCCTGGTCCAGGGAATCGCTTCGGACCCCCTGGCCCTCGGCTACTTCGGCTTGGCCTATTACGAGGAAAATGCCGACAGGCTCAAGCTCGTCCCGATAGATGGCGGTGAGGGGCCTGTCCTGCCCTCTTATGAGACAGTCCTGAACGGGACCTACAAACCCCTCTCCCGCCCTCTGTTCATCTACGTGAACAAATCGGCTGCGGAACGCCCCGAAGTGCGGGCTTTCGTGGAATTCTACCTTGACCCCAAGAACGCCGAGAAGCTGGTGCGGGAAGTGGGCTACATACCTCTATCCGCAGAGGACTACAGGAAATCCCTCGAGCGCTTCCGGACCCGCACAACGGGTTCCGATTACGCCCGCTGAAATTGGTTAAGAGAACTCTATCCCTGACCCTTGCTTTCATCTTAGCCCTGGCCTTCATCCTGAGGCCTGAACAGGCCTCTCCGCAAGCCTCTTTTCCTCCCCTCTATGTCCTTTCCCCCGGCATAAATGTGGCACTGGAGGGACTGAGTGAGGGCGAACTCCAGAAAGCACTGGACCTCCTCAGCCAGGCGGGCTTCAGGTGGGTCCGGCAGCGGTTCCCGTGGGAAGAGATAGAGCCGGAAAGGGGGAAATTCGCCTGGGAAAAATGGGACAGGATCGTGAAGGCCCTGGCGGAGAGGGGCTTCCACATCCTGGCCGTCCTTGACACTTCCCCTGAGTGGGCCCGTCGCCCCTGCGGAAATGCTCCGTGCCGGATCCCCACCACGCCCCCGGCTGAAAACTACTTCTTCGGCGATTTTGCCGAAGCCTTCGCCCGCCGTTATGGCC
>DAOUCW010000148.1:0-3301 GCA_034431695.1 Anaerolineae bacterium
GCTTGGGGATGCCCTCTTCGCTCAGGGGAGGGCGGAAGAAGCGCTGGAGCAATGGCGAAAAGCTCTGGAGATCCGTCCCCATGATCCCGCGCTGCACCGCAGGGTGGGGATGGCTCTGTTCAGGACGGGGAGGCTTCGGGAAGCGGCCTCCCACTTTGAGGAGGCTCGTGACCGCTGCCTCCTGGCCCTGACCATTGCCCCCTACAGGCCCTCTGAGGCTATCACCCTTTCGGAAAATTGCCCGGGGATTGAAGGGTTAGCGGCCATCCTCTCCTCCCCTGACAGGTTTTTCAGGCTCAAGGAGCTGGGGAAATACTACATCGCCATGGGTGAATACTGGGCCGCCAGGGTCGTGCTGGAGGAAGCTATTGAGCTTCATCCTGATAGTCCCGAAGCCTGGGCTTTCCTGGGCTATGCCCTTTCCAGGCTCGGCCAGGATCCTTCCCGGGCTTTTGCCAAAAGTCTGGACCTGGATTATACTTACCCGCCGGGACATTACTTCCTGGGTTTGCACCTTCTTTCCAGGGGCGATCTGGAGGGAGCCAGGCGGAGGCTCCTTTATGCTTTATCCCTTGAACCTTCAAACCCATACTTTTACACAGCTCTGGCCGAGCTGGAGATCCGGATGGGAAACTACCAGGAGGCTGAGAGAAGGCTGAAGCAGGCCGTTGAACTGGCCCCGGAGGAGCCAGGTTTCCGCCTCTCCCTGGCGGAGCTTCAGATCGCAACGATGATGAGGTCCGATGAAGAAGCCCTGGACAACGTCCGTAAGGTCCTGGAGCTGAACCCCGATGAGCCCAGGGGCTGGGAACTGGCCGGGATCGCCCATTACTATGGCGGCCGGATGGAGCTGGCCGAATCCTGCCTGAGGAAGGCACTGGAGCTTTCCCCCGATTCCATCCGTTCCCTCTATTACCTGGGGCTTCTATACTCCCTCACCGGGGAGAAGGAGAGGGCGCGGAAGCTTTTCGGCCGCATACAGGAGATAGCGCCGACAAGCGTGTGGGCGCAGAGGGCATACTGGGCCGAAAGGAGGTAAAATGGGCATACTTATTGTGGGGCTCGGACCGGGCGACCCCAACCTCATCACCAGGGAAGTGTGGGAAATCCTGCAGAGTGCCCGGGAAGTTTACGTGCGAACCATCAAACATCCGGCGGTAGCTTTCCTGCCCCGAGGTGTTGAGGTCCATTCTTTTGACCACTTCTACGAGGAAAAGGAAACCTTTGATGAAGTTTACAGGGCTATAGCCGAAGAAGTCGTCAGGCTCGGGGCAAGGCCGGAGGGAGTGATCTACGCTGTTCCCGGTCATCCCCTGGTGGGGGAGACCACAACCCGGCTCATCCTGGAGATGGCTTCCGAAAGAGGCCTGGAGGTCGCAATTAAGGAGGGGGTGAGTTTCCTGGATTCCCTCTTCACTGCCCTGAGGATTGACCCCCTTGGCGGGCTGCAGGTGGTGGACGCTTCGGAGCTCGCCTCTCACCACTATCCCAGGCTTGACTCCGATCGGCCGGTGGTGGTGGGCCAGCTTTACGACCGCTTCCTGGCTTCGCAGGTCAAAGCCGTCCTCCTTGACCTCTACCCCGAGGATCATCCGGTCACCCTGGTCAGGGGGGTGGGGACCCTCAACCCCTTTATCAGGACTTTGCCCCTCTACGAGCTGGACCGGCAGGAGGTGGACCACCTGACCTCCCTTTACATCCCGCCTCTTTCCGAGGAGAGCTCCTTGATTTCCCTCCAGGAAATTGTGGCCCACCTGCGTTCCCCTGAGGGGTGCCCCTGGGACCGCCAGCAAACTCACAGGAGCATCCGGCCTTACCTCCTTGAGGAAACATACGAGGTCCTGGAAGCCCTGGATGAGGAGGATCCCGTCAAGCTCCGGGAGGAGCTCGGTGACCTTTTGCTTCAGGTGATGCTGCACACCCAGATTGCTCTCGAGGAAGGGGAATTTCGCCCTGCGGAGGTAGTAGCCGGCCTCATCCGCAAGCTCAAGCGGCGTCATCCCCACGTTTTCGGTCAGGTTAAGGTGAAGGATGCGGAGGAGGTGCTGCAGAGGTGGGAAAGCATAAAGCAGGAGGAGAGGGAGGGCGGCTCCCTGCTGGATGGGGTGCCAAAGGCCCTCTGCGCGCTGGCTCAGGCTCAGGCCTACCAGCGGAAGGTAGCGCAGGTGGGCTTTGACTGGGAGGATGTGGAGGGGGTCTGGCGGAAGCTGGAGGAAGAGCTTGCCGAACTCAGAGCTGCCCGCACCCCGGAGGAAGTGGAGAAAGAGGTTGGAGACGTGCTCTTCACTGTGGCCAATCTTGCCCGCTGGCTCGGAGTTGACGCCGAAAGCGCCCTGCGCGCAGCCAATGCCCGCTTCTACTCCCGCTTCAGGCACATTGAGCTTGAAGCCGGCAGGATGGGCAAAAAGCTTGAAGAGCTCGCCCTGCGGGAGATGGATGACCTCTGGGAAAGAGCCAAAACGCTGGAGGAGAAGTGACCATGGAGGACCTGCTGAAGGAAATGGCCGAAGCTCTCTACAACGGCGAAGTTGAAAGGGTAACCGAACTGACCCACAGAGCCCTGAAGGAAGGCATCCCACCTGAGGAAATCCTCAACAGAGGCCTCATCGCCGGCATGGAGAAGGTGGGAAAGGATTTCCGCGATGGCATCCTCTTCGTGCCCGAAGTGCTGGTTTCGGCCCACGCCATGAAAGCGAGCATGGAAATACTGAGGCCCCTCCTGGCGGAAACGGGGGTCAGAGGCCTGGGCACCTTCGTCATCGGCACCGTTAAGGGCGACCTGCACGATATAGGCAAGAACATGGTGGCCATGATGATGGAAGGTGCAGGGTTCAGGGTGGTGGACCTGGGGGTTGACACTCCGCCGGAGAAGTTTGTGGAAGCCGTTAGGGAGCACAATCCCCAGATCATCGGCATGTCGGCTCTCCTCACCACCACCATGGTGGAGATGAAGAGGGTGATTGAAGCCCTCAGAGAAGCCGGCCTCCGGGAAAAAGTCAAGGTCATGGTCGGCGGGGCACCGGTGACCCAGGAATATGCCGACGAGATCGGCGCCGATGGCTACGCTCCCAATGCTTCCCTCGCCGTGGAGAAGGCCAAAGCTCTGCTGGGGTTGAATTAGCCATGGAAACCAGGCTGGTGGGCATCACTAAATGCGTCATCATTTCCCCGGAGCGGCCGGTGGTCCTGATCGGGGAGAGGATCAATCCCACGGGGAAGAAGAAGCTTACGGCTGCCCTGAAAGCCGGTGACCTCAGCCTGGTGCAGCGGGAGGCTGCCGAGCAGGTCAGAGCCGGGGCCG
>DAOUCW010000149.1:0-3290 GCA_034431695.1 Anaerolineae bacterium
AGCTCATAGTTCCGGTGGCTTTAGAGCCTGGTTCGCGGTTTGCCATCCGTGAAGGAGGAAAAACCGTAGGAGCAGGCGTAATAACCAAAATCATTGAGTAGGCACTGGGGGTAATGTATGGCTAAGAAGGCGGCGAGGGTGATAATTACTCTGGCGTGCACGGAGTGCAAGGAGCGCAACTATACGACGGAAAAGAACAAGGTGAACGATCCGGGGCGGCTTGAATTGAGGAAGTATTGCCCCCGGTGCCGCAAGCACACCCTTCACCGGGAGGTAAGGTAGGCCCGTAGCTCAACTGGCAGAGCAGCGGTCTCCAAAACCGCAGGCTGCAGGTTCGAGTCCTGCCGGGCCTGCCTGAGGAAGACTGCTTAAGACACCGCTCCACTTTAAGTGGGACGGTGTCTTAAAAATGTAAAGGGGGAGTATAGGTGCCGAGGGAGTCAGAATCTGCCCGGAAATTTTCGTTGACACGTTACTTGAGGGAGACGATAGCGGAATTAAGGAAGGTTACCTGGCCGACCCGGGAAGAGGCCATAAGACTTACGCTTATCGTGATAACCACCATCCTGGTGATGGCCGTCCTCCTGGGGGTGCTGGACTACATCTACGCCAAACTCATTGACCTTATTATCTGACCATGCCGAGGGGAAAGAAGAAGTCCGTCCTTGAAGAAGTTTCCAAAATGGTGAAAGAGGCCAGCCTGGCAGAGGCTGAGGAGAGCCAGGAGGTTCAGGAGCCTCAGGTTTCTCCCGAGGCTGAAGAAAAGCGGGAAAACCAGGCGGCCTGGTATGTCGTCCACTGCTACTCGGGATACGAGGAAAAGGTGAAGAAGAACCTGGAACAGCGCATTGAATCCATGGGGATGAAGGACTACATCTTTGAAGTGATAGTCCCCACCGAGGAAGTCATAGAAATCAAGGACGGACAGAGGCAGGTCGTCAAGAGGCGCATCTTCCCGGGCTATGTCCTGGTCAAGATGATAATGAACGAGCGCTCGTGGTATGTAGTCCGTAACACCCCAGGGGTCACCGGTTTTGTGGGGATAGGGAGCAAGCCAACCCCCTTGACCGAAGAAGAAGTTGAAAAGATAATGCAGAGGATCTACGCTCCGGCGCCACAGATTGAAGTGGGCTTCAAGCCCGGCGAACGGGTCAGAATAACCGAAGGGCCCTTCGCCGAGTTCATCGGAATCGTGGATGAGGTCTTTCCCGATAAAGGCAAGGTCCGCATACTTCTCTCATTCTTCGGCAGAGAGACACCTGTGGAGCTGGATGTCCTTCAGGTGGAGAAAGCTTAGTTCAGGAGGGTAGAATTGGCCAAGAAGGTGATCGCCGTGGTAAAGCTCCAGCTTCCGGCGGGAAAAGCGACTCCCGCTCCGCCGGTGGGACCTGCACTGGGTCAGCATGGAGTCAATATAATGGCTTTCTGCAAGGAATACAATGCTCAGACGGCCCACATGGCAGGGGATATCGTGCCGGTGGAGGTAACAATTTACAGCGATCGCTCCTTCACCTTCGTCCTCAAGACCCCACCGGTCTCAACTCTCCTGAAGAAGGCGGCCGGGATTGAGAAAGGTTCCAGCGAGCCCAACCGGCGGAAAGTGGGCAAGGTCACCCGCCAGCAGATAAGGGAAATCGCCCAGATGAAGCTGAAGGACCTGAATACGACCGATATTGAAGCAGCCATGCGGATCGTGGAAGGGACAGCCCGCAGCATGGGCATAGAAATTGTGGACTGATGGCAGGAGGGTTAAATGGGCAGGAGGGGCAAAAAGTATCAGGAAGTGGCAAAGCTGGTGGACAAAAACAGGGAATACACCCCTGAGGAAGCGATAGAGCTGGCCAAGAAGACCGTTTACACCCGCTTTGACCCCACGGTTGAACTGCACATCCGCACCGGGGTTGACCCACGCCATGCCGAGCAGCAGATAAGGGGGGTAGCCCTGCTCCCCCACGGCACCGGCAAGAGGGTCAAGATCCTGGTCTTTGCCGAAGGAGAGGCTGCTAAGATAGCCCAGGAAGCCGGTGCCGATTACGTGGGAGGAGATGAGCTCATAGAGAAAATAATGAACGGGTGGCTCGATTTTGATATAGCCATAGCCGTGCCCCAGATAATGGGCAAGGTGGCGAAGCTGGGTAAGATCTTGGGCCCCAGGAAACTCATGCCAAGCCCGAAGTCGGGCACTGTGGTCCCGCCAGATGATCTCCCAAGGGTGATTGAAGAGGCCCGCAAGGGAAGGGTGGAGTTCAGGGTGGATAAGACCGGAAACCTCCACATCCCCATCGGCAAGGCGAGCTTCACCACGCAGCAACTCCTTGAGAACATGGCTGCGGTGATGGATACGATCATGAAGATAAGGCCTCCGGGCCTTAAGGGGCAATACATAAAGAGGGTTTACCTGACGACCACGATGGGTCCGAGCATAAAGGTTAATACAGCCCTGGCTACTTCCATGAAGCCGGCCGAATAGGAGAATTCGCCGTAGAAAGCAGGTGCGCATCTGGCGCTTAAAGCAGCCTGCCGAGGCGAAGGCCTGGGATGGTGGGGGTCTTTGCCTTTCGCAGGCGAAGGCCCCTTTTAAGTTTGCGGAAAAGGAGGTGGTTGAATGCCCATCACGAGAGAGGAAAAAATCAGGAGGTTGGCCCTATACAAGGAGAGCATAAGCCAGAGCGAGGGCATCATCCTGGCCAATTTTATCGGGATGGATACGGCTCAGATGAACGAGCTTAAAAGCCAGATCCGGGAAGTGGGCGGGAATTTAATGGTGGTGAAGAACACCCTCCTGAGGATAGCCCTCAGGGATCTCGGCCTTCCAGCCCCGGATAATCTCCTGGAAGGGCCAACGGCAATAACCTACGGGAAGGACCTGACCAAGGTCGCTAAGAAGCTGGTGGATTATTCAAAGGATTCAGGGTTGCCTCAGATAAAAGGAGCTCTTCTGGGGACCAGGCTCCTCAGCCCCGAAGAGGTTGAGATGCTCGCCAAACTCCCCTCAAGGGAGGAGCTCCTGGGCAAACTTGTGGGGAACCTTCAGGCCCCCATATACGGCCTGGTATACGTCCTCAGTGGCGTGATCCGGAGCCTGATTTACGTCCTGCAGGCCCGGGCCAAGCAACTGGAAACTCAATCTTGAAAGGAGGGAGGATAGATGACGAAGGAAGAGATTATCGCCGCGATTGAAAAGATGACGGTCCTTGAGCTGGCCGAACTGGTCAAGGCGCTGGAGGAGAGGTTCGGCGTATCGGCGGCGGCACCTGTGGTGGCCGCTGCAGCCGTCGCAGCTCCTGCAG
>DAOUCW010000150.1:0-4519 GCA_034431695.1 Anaerolineae bacterium
CCTGCGCTCTGGCCCTGGCTTCAAGCTCCGGGGAGACCTCCCGATAGGTTTCGGCCGAAACTATGGCCTGGAAGAAGGGGAGGCGCGTGAAGTAATCGAACTGGAAGGGCGGGTTGCGGGAGATGTTCCCGGCGAGGAGCCTCTTGCCGTGGGCTGTCTGGTAATACTGGGCCTGGGTGCTTTCGGCTCCCACCATCCCGAAACTGTTGCGCCACCCCAGGGGCAACTGGAGGATTGCGAAATCCCCGTCTTCCTGGGCCAGGAGAAGTAGCGGTGCAGGGATCCTCGCATCCGTGAGGGGCATGGGTATTGCCAGATGCTCGGCCAGGATCAGGGTTGCAAGGACGCCTCCCACCACCCCGGAGAAAGGGGCGGAAAAGCGGCGCGCCATCAGGCTCAGAAATCTCTGACTCCCGAAAGCTATGAGGACGGCCAGACACAGGGTGAGGATCACACTGAATCTGTTCGGGACCCGGTTGGCCCTGAAGACGGGGATGTAGTGGAGCAGGGCGAAAGGCATTGGTATGGTCACGGGGATGCCGTCCATATCAAAAACGTATCGCCCATTGACCTGGAGGACGGGGCCGAGGCAGAAGGATGCGAAGAGCAGGGACTGGGCAGCCCAGGTCCATACGGCTCTGTCCGCACGCTTGATGAGGGCCATCGCGGCCAGGACCAGGGAGAAATACCCCAGGAAGACCGTGTTAACATCGGAGAAGCGGGAAGTTCCCTCAAGAACCGCCCTGAGCTCCTTCTCCCAGCCCGTCCCGAGCCAGGGGTTGAAGGAAGCGGGGGTGAAGAACCCCAAGAGGTCGGTGGAGAGTTTCAGGGCATCGCCCCAGCCCTTGAGTTCGTATCCCCCGTGGATGAACTCCCGCATTATCGGCAGGAGCATGGGCCAGTAAGTGAGCAGGACCACCAGGACCAGGATGAGCAGCCTCGGGAGAAGGGCCTGGCGGAAGAGTTCCTTCCGGCGGAGTAGGAGGTAGAAAACAGAGAAGATGAACAGGAAAGTGCCGAAAATCATCTCGCAGAGCATGGCCAGCGTGGCGAAGATGCCCGCCAGGATCGGGTTCTTCCGGCCCGGCTCCTCCACAGTTTTGATGAAGAAGAGGACATAAAATGGCAGCCACTGGGTGCTGACCATATCGTAGTGGCCGAGGGCAGCGTAGACATGCCGGTTGGAAGCGAAAGCGTAGAAAGCCCCGGCGAGGAAAGCGCCCATGCGGGCATACTCGTTCAGGCCGTTCCGCCTCAGCAGGTAGAGGGCCAGGAGGTAAGCGCCCCATCCGCTCACGACCCACGTGAAAATCAGCACCAGGTTGCTCACGAGAGGCAGTGGGAGGAAGAAGGTCAAGGGGAGGGCCAGGGCGCAGTTGAATACGTTGTAGGTGTAGAGGACCAGTTTGGTCCCCACCGGGAAGAAGATGTAATCGGTGAAAAGGGGGGAGGTGTGGAGTTCCAGGAGGGAGCGCCTGAACCACCAGATGTTCCAGATGAAAGTGTATTCGTCAAAGGCCCAGAGGCTGCTTCCGGGAACGTGAGTGCTCATGTGGAGAGGGAGCGGATACATGAGGAGGAAAGTTAGGGCCAGAAAGAGCACCGGGGCCAGTGCTTTCATGCGCATTTCTCCTCAGGCTTTTTGGGGGGAATAATACCACAACTCAGCCTTCCCTCCAAAACCTCTCTGGCTCTGGAAACAGGGTGTTCTCCGGGCGGAATGCGGTTGGGGCTTGCTGGCCCGCCTGTTGCCCGAAGCCCTCACTTTCTGATCCACCTGCACTTCCCGCCTTCAAACACGCAGATCTGGAGGTAATATTCGCCCCAGGTGAGCCTTCCCTCTCCGAGTCCGATGGAGAAGTTCTGGAAACAGGCCGGCTCGCCGTCCTGTATAACCGCCAGCTCGTCTTTCCCGCGCAGGGTAACGTAAACGAGGTAGTTGGTCGGGTCAAAAGCGATGCCTTCCCTGGGATCGGCGCCGGAACCCATGTCAAGGGCATAAGGCCTGGCGAAATATTCGGTCCAGCCTTTGGGTATCATGAGCACCTTGTCAAAGGGGCCGTCAGTGCTGGCTGTGGTTACATAAATGTGGCCTGAGGAGCCGAGGTAGGGATTGACTGCAATCTGGCGCAGAGGAGCGGGGGTTCGATCCCACTCCCTCATCACTGCCGCCCAGCCCAGGAATTCATCCCTGTTGCCATCCACAGCCACGATTCGGTTGGTCTCAATGGTAACCACGTAAACCAGATTGCGGACGTGGTCCACTGCAATGCCGTAGGGGCCAGCGCTGTAGATATCCACGTCCTTGACGGTCATGTCAGGGTATATCACAGCGATGTGCCCGGATCCGTGGAGGGCCACGTAAGCCTTGCCTGTCTCCGGGTTAACGGTAACCATCGCCGGTTCATCTCCCACGTAAACGGTTCTGGTGACCACATCCAAGCTGCCATCTATGATTGAGATGGTATCGCTAAAGTAGTTGGCCACGTAGATGCGGTTGAGGTTGGGGTCAACGGCTATGCCCTCTGGCAAGCAACCGACGGGGATGGTCTTCATCAGGGCATGGGTCCGGGCATCAAAGACCGATACGCTGTTGCTAAGGGAGTTGGCCGCGTAGATCTTGCCGGTGGCAGGATTATAGGCCACACCGTTGGGGGAAGTCAGGCCGTGAGTTGTGGTTATAATGCTGTAATTGGTCCCGCTGAACACCGTCATGGTGCCTGCCCCGTTGTTGACCACGTAGATTTCGTTGAGATTGCCGTTGATGGCCACCCCATGGGGAGCGTCGCCTGTGGGCAGAAAGACCTTCACGTAGGGATAACACCCGTAAGGCGGGGCCGGGGTAACCGTAGGCCCCGGTGTGGGCTGAGGTGTCGGAATGGGCGTTGGGCTGACGATAGGGCATGCCAGCACTGAGACATCGTCAAGATACATGGATGTTTTGCCTGCGCTGCCGTCGTTGAAGACGTTGAAGTAGAGGTATATGCTCTGGCCGGCGTAATCCGTGAGATTGAAACGGCGCTCCTTCCAGGTCCGGTCGTTCTCAAGGCCCCTCCACAGGACCCTGAGCAGACCGCCATCGCTGTTGAGGATGAGAGCCTGTTGCTCATCGCGCAGATCGCCCTCACCCTCAAAGATCGGGTAATACCAGTAAGTGAGGGTGATGGAAGTTCCGGCGGGCAATGTCAGGAGCTGGCGGATGGAGGAATAGGAGTGGACATTCTCCTCCCCGGGGAGCACTCCCAGGAGGATCGCATGGCTTCCGGAGTGGACGTTGTCCGTCACATACCTGGCGGGCCTAAGGGTTGTCCCGGTAATCCAGCCCAGCTGCTTTTCAAAGCCGCCGTTCACAACCAGTTCCTGGCATGCTCCAGGCGACCAGGATTTGAGGATGCAGGGGAGGTAAACGAAATACTGCCCGGATGGTCCTTCCGCTACCAGAAAGCCCGAGATTGCGATCCAGAGGGCGGAAAGACTCAGGGCAGCACCGGCGATCACTAACAGCCAGAGGGGAAAGTGCCTTTTCATGGGCAACTCCTTTTAAGCTTTTCTCGCTTGCGGGCTCAGTGGGGCCTGGAAGTCAGCTCTACTCTTTCAGGAGCCTTTGCTCCTGCGCCGTTGAAATTCACTCCAAACGAATTATACCTCAGCCCTGATGAAAAACAAAGGCCCCATGGGCTCTGCCTTATAGGGGACAGAAGAGGCGAGGCGTCAGGATCCCGCTACCTGCGCTGCGGGTTGAGCAATTCCGGCGGCAGGGTGGCGCGCACTTTCTCGCGAACGCTCTCATCAATTTCCACCCCGAGGCGCTCCAGGGCCAGGAATACGGCTCCCACAACGGGCTCGAACTCAGGCACCACCACGATCGCCCTGGGCGCCACCCTGTGCACGACCTGGGTCACCGTGTCAATCAGAAGGGGCCCCTTGCCCTTGAATACACTCCCTCCCAGAACAACCTCCACATCGCTTTTTTCCAGCCCCAGCCGTTTTATGATGGCCCCAGCGGTGATTCCGACCTCGGTTCCGACCCGCACCACCAGGTCCTGGGCCACCTGGTCTCCGAGGTAAGCGGCTTCAAATACCAGGGGCACCAGGTCCAGCAGGCGCCGATGCTCAATCTGACCCTGGTAGAGGCCGGAGATGAGATCCTCCACTGAGGCGAGCCCCAGTTCCTTCAGCACCATTTCGGTCAGCATGGTGGGCTGGCCCCGCCCATCCCAGGCCCGGCAGACGAGGCGGATCACCTCCTGGGCTATGTCGGCACCACCGCCCCAATCGCCTGAAAGCGCTCCCAAACCCGGAAGCTGCACTTCCTCCCCATCGGGGCCAATTCCGCCTGCGTTGAAGCCTGTTCCACAGATAACGGCTACCCCCCAGCGGCGTTTCAGGCCGGCCCGGAGGGCCACCACCGTGTCGTTCTTTACATAAACCTGGCGAGTGAGGTTCATTCTTTCAACGGCCGGAGTTAACAGGGCGAAGTCCACAGGGAGATCGGCACCGGCCAGCCCGAAGAAGCCGC
>DAOUCW010000151.1:0-2750 GCA_034431695.1 Anaerolineae bacterium
AGCCAGTCAGCCTTCGTCGTTTACGGCGCTGACGGTCTGGATGAACTCTCCACTACCGGGGTCAACAAAGTGAGCAGGCTGGAGAAAGGGAACATAACAACCTTCCCCCTGGACCCGGCAGAGTTCGGCCTGGTGAGGGCCAAGCTCTCTGACCTTCAGGGCGGGGAACCCGAGGAGAACGCCGCCATAACCAGGGCCATCCTTGAGGGGGAGAAGGGACCCCGCAGGGATATCGTCCTCCTCAACGCCGCTGCTGCAATCCTCGTCGGGGGCAAGGCCTCCGACCTGGAGGAAGCCCTTGAGATGGCCAGGGAATCCATAGATTCTGGCCGGGCAATGGAGAAACTCCAGCAACTGGTCCAGTTCACCAACAGGTGAGGTGAAGGGGGGTATGGCGCAGTTCAACATTTCGGTTCAGGGCGAGGTGTCTGAGGAAGAAATAAACCGGATTGTGGAAACCATTGCTCAGCTTTACCGGAGGTCCCCCTTCGGGACACCGGAATCTCTGGAAATCGTGGTGGTGGATACGGTTAGCCGCCGCGATAAGATAATGCGGGAAGAGGAGAAGAAGCTCGGGGTCAGAATTTCCGAAGATTACCCCGTCACCCACGAAGCCTGGTGGGGGACGCCCCGCATTGTGGCGTGTGTGGAAAGCTTATCCAGGCTCGCACCGATAATAGCGAGAGCCTCCATCTTAGTGGCTGCTGCTCACTCCATCCTCCATGGCTCTCAGGAATATTACCGCTATCGGCTCTCCCCCGAAGCCGTCCGCCGGGGGCGGGAGAAGGGCTGGGACACCGAGCACCTGGAGAGGTTGCTCTACCTTGTGGCTTCGGGCATAAAGAACCTGGCCGTGGCCAAACTCCTGGTCCGCTGCGGCTTTATCCCGGAGCACACGAACCTGGCCCTGGAGCAGCTGAATCTGGAGGAGAGCGAGAAATCAATCTGGAAGCTGATTGAGGGCGATGTTGTCCCCCGTGCCTTATACCTGGCAAGCCTGCTCAAGAACATCCTTTTCGCTTACCCTTCAATCCCCTACGCCCCATATCTTGCCACCAGGATTCAGGAAATAACTTCCCACCTCTCCGCGGCCGCAGCCTGGCAACTTCGCTCCTTAGCTATGGAACTGGCCCAGACCTTCCCCGGTGACAGCAAGGGTTTCTTCCTCCCGGCTTTTGAGAGGGCCTGGAGCAAGCTTGTGGAAGGAGAGCCACTTTGAAAAAAGCTTGCCTCCTGTTGCTTTTCCTCTTCCTCCTGGGGTGCCTTCGCCCCTCTCCTCTTCCCCCGACCCCCACTTACACCATGCCCCCATCGCCTTCTCCGCTCCCATCGTTCACCCCTCTTCCCATCCCCACACCCGACCCGATACCGACGGAGCTTCCGGTCAGGGACCTTGCGGAGATAGCGGCAAGGCTTGGGCGGATCTCTCCTGAGCGGATTCCAACCCTGACTCCGGCTTCCCATCACCCCGGGGAAAAAGCAACCTTCTGGCTGCTCGACCATCCCTCCAGCCGCTATTTCACCGCAACTGCTACGCTGCGAATCCTGACCCCGAACTTCTGTGTGTGGGTGGAGCAGGGGACAAAAGTGGACCTGCAAGCCCTCAGGGCTTCGCTGGATCGGTTTGAAAGGGAAATTTACCCGCGCTTCCTGGAAGCTTTCGGCGCGTTCCCTCCTTCCCAGGCTGATTCGTGCATCCACATCTTCAACGGAAATATCCCGGGGGTTGGCGGCTACTTCTCCGGCAGCGATGTTTACCCGCGTCAGGTCCATCCCTATTCCAACGAGAAGAGAATCGTTTACTTCAACCTGGGCGCGCTGAACCCCGGCACCGACCATTACCTGGCGGTTCTGGTCCACGAACTCCAGCACCTGCTTCAGTGGTATCTGGACCGCAACGAGGACACATGGGTCAACGAAGGCCTATCTCAGGTGGCCGAATTTGTGACCGGCCTTTCCAGGGATGGCTCGGCCGCAGCTTTCCTCCAGAGTCCGGATACTCAGCTCACTTCCTGGCCCGATAGCCCCGGAGAAGCCCTGCCCAACTACGGGGCAAGCTTCCTCTTCCTGGCCTATTTCTGGGAGCGATTCGGCGATAAGGCTTTGAGGGAACTGGCGAGATCGCCTCTCAACGGCCCCCATGCCTTCGACCAGATCCTTGCGCCTTATGGGCTCAACTTTGAAGAGCTCTTCGCCGACTGGGTCGTGTCCAATTACCTGGACGATCCCGATTCCGGTTACGGCTACCGGGGGCTTGAGCTGCCAGAGCTACGGTTTTCCGGCACCATCTCAAAAATACCGACCACCCTGACCGAAACGGTTCACCAGTATGCCACCGACTATTTCAGGATAAAGACGGACCGTCCCGTTTTAATGCGTTTCTCCGGGAATTCAGCCATCGTTTTAGGCCCCGCTTCTCCCTACAGCGGCAAATTTATGTGGTGGTCGGGCCGGGGGGACGAGAGCGATTCAACCCTGACCCGCCGGTTCGACCTCAGGGGGAAAGAGAAGGCCTCGCTGCGCTTCAGGGCGTGGTATGACTTGGAGGAGGATTACGATTACGTTTACCTGGAAGTTTCTACCGACGGGGGCAATACTTGGGAGATCATCTGTGGCCCCAGCTCCACTTCGGAAAACCCCGTGGGGAACAACTTGGGCTGTGGCTACACCGGTAAATCGGGCGGGTGGATAGAGGAGGAGGTGGACCTCACGCCCTGGGCGGGGAAGGAGATACTCCTGCGCTTTGAGCA
>DAOUCW010000152.1:0-15060 GCA_034431695.1 Anaerolineae bacterium
ATGAAAGGACTGATTATTTTCAACCCGGCCGCAGGCCCCCGTCGCAACTGGGAAGCTCTGACCAGAGCGGCCAGCGTGCTGGAGAAGGGGGGATGGAGGGTAGAAATAGCGGAGACCGAAAGCAGTGATGAGGTTCGCTCTCTTGCGATGGAGGCGGCGTCCCTCAAATACGATGCGGTCATAGCGGCGGGAGGTGATGGCACCGTCAACGGAGTGGTCAATGGGATAGTGGGGACGGATACGGCCCTGGGGGTCCTGCCCCTTGGCACCGGGAATGTTTGGGCCAGGCAACTGGGCCTGACTTCCGCCAACCTCTTCCTCGGCTATCCCGATGCGGCAAAAGCGGCGGAGATCCTGCTGGAGTCATCAAAACTTCCCGTTGACGTCGGGGTGGCCAACGGCCGCCATTTCCTCCTGTGGTGCGGAATAGGCATAGATGCCCTGGTCACCGAAGAGGTGGAATCCCATCCTGCGGTGAAGAGAAGGCTCGGGGCTCTCGCCTTCGTAGCGGCAGGGATAATAACGGCCGTGACTTTCCTGGGGACGAGGACAACTTTCCAGATTGATGGGAAAACCCTGAGGCGGAGGATCATCCTGGCCATTGTGAGCAACGTTCGCCTTTACGGAGGAATGATAAGGGTGGCGCCCTACGCCCGGCTCGATGATGGATTCCTGGACCTCTGCATATTCAAGGGTTATCGGTTTCCCCAGCTCATCCATCACGTTTACTCTGTATTTTCCGGCAAGCACCTGAGCGACCCGCTGGTGGAGATGAAGAGGGTGACCCATCTCACGGTGAGGACGGCGCGGCCTTTCTCCATTCAGGTGGACGGCGAGCCGATAGGCAACACTCCTGTGAGGATAGAGGTTAAGCACCTGGCCTTGAAGGCGCTGATACCTCCCACCTGTCCGGCCGATCTGTTCAGCAACAGCGCCCTGCGAAGGTAGGGAACCCGGTTTTGTGCTCCTGAAGGCCTCAATGGTATACTTCCGGAAAGGAGCCGATCATGGAGAGGTTGCAGAGGTTGCTTTTGCGCTCTCAGAACCCTCGGGCCCGGTGGGCCCTGGCCGGCCTTTTGCTGCTGGTTTCCCTGTGCGGCGGGGCTTATGTCGCTTTCCTCTCCCCAATGATCGCCTGGGGGTTGGCTCTGGCTGTCGCTGGTTCTCTCCTCACCCTTAAGGACATACGCTGGGGCTTCTTCGGGCTTGTGGCGGTAATATACCTGTTGCCCTTCGGAGTGCTGCCCCTGAGGCTGGGGTTCTATCCGACTTTCCTGGACGCAGCCCTGCTCCTTATCTTCGCGGCCTGGATCACAGGGGCTGCCCTGAAGAAAAGCCCCATTGAGGGTTCGCCTCTCGGGCCTTTCATCCTGGTCTTTATCCTTTTGGCGTGCGCCTCCTTTGTGGCGGGCCTCGCCCACGCCGAGCTGACCGCCACAGTCCTCAGGCATTTCGTGGAAATAATCCTGGCTATAGCCCTCTTCTTCGCCGTGGTGAACACTCTTAAGGAGGGGGAGAAGCTCAAGCAGGTGGTGGCGGCCATAGGGGCCTTTGCCCTGGCCGAGGCTCTGATCGCCATAGTCCTCTATTACCTCCCCAGTTACACTGCCGTCCGGCTCCTCTCGGCCCTGGGCAGAGTCGGGTATCCGACGGGGTGGGGCGTGCTGCGCTACGTGGAGAACAACCCTGAGCTGCCCCTGCGGGCCGTGGGCACTTCCATTGACCCGAACGTCCTGGGGGGCTCAATGATCGTAGCTATCGCCCTCTTTACCCCTCAGCTCTTCGCCCGCAAGCCCTTCATCCCCCGCTTTGTCGTGTTGCCTGCTCTGGGTATCCTGTGGTTCTGCCTCTACCTCACCTACTCCCGGAGCGCCCTCATAGGCCTCATAGCTGCTCTCTTCATCATCGGCCTGATCCGATACAGGAGCATCTTCGCTCTGGTGGCAGTAGCCGGACTCTTCCTCATCTTCCTGCCTCAGGCTCAGCCTTACCTTGAGAGGCTTCAGGCCGGTTTTGCCGGGAAAGACCTGGCCACCAGGATGCGCTTCGGGGAATACAAAGACGCACTCATCCTGATATCGCGCTATCCGCTGTTCGGAGTTGGGTTCTCGGGGACGCCGGACATTGACATTTACATTGGCGTCTCCAGCCTTTACCTCCTCATGGCCGAATACATGGGCATACCGGGGGTGGCCGTCTTCCTCTCCATAGTTGGCAGGTTCTTCTCTTTCTTTCTGGAGAAGTGGAAGGTTGCCGTTGCGGACCCGGAGATGGAGCCCATTCTGGTGGGTCTCGTGGGGGCTATAGGCGGGGCCCTCGTGGGAGGCATTTTTGACCACTATTTCTTCAACCTGGACTTTCCCCATTCGGTGAGCCTTTTCTGGCTCCTGATGGGGCTGGCCGTGGCTCTCCTGGAGCTGAAATGATCTTAGTGAGCGCATGCCTTGCGGGAATCCCATGCCGGTATGACGGGGGAAGCTCGCCCGAACCCGAAATACAGATGTTAGTGGCGAGAGGAGTTGCCGTCCCCTTCTGCCCTGAGGTTGCAGGAGGCCTTCCCGTCCCCAGACCTCCCGCCGAAATCTCCGGCGGCGATGGCAGGGATGTCCTGGAAGGGAGGGCGAAAGTTCTGCGTGAGGATGGGGTTGATGTGACGGAAGCTTTCCTTCAGGGTGCCTTCAAGGCCCTGGAACTGGCGCGCAGGCTCGGGGTGAATAGGGCTATCCTCAAGGCCCGCAGCCCTTCCTGCGGGGTCAGCCTTATCCACGATGGCTCTTTCACGGGATCCCTCAGGGAAGGGATGGGGGTGACGGCTGCCCTGCTCTGGAAAGAGGGCATCGTGTTAGAGGAGCGATGAGCCTGGAGTTCGATCCCGAACGCCAGAAAAAAGCCAGAGAGTATGCCAGGAAACGCTACATCCTCTATGCTCTGGATCTGATCCAGGGTGCGGCGGTCCTGGCGCTCTTCATCTCTGGAGGCCTGTCCACCGGGCTGAAAAGGGCGATAGAGGAATTCGCTCCGGGGAAGGGGGCAACTGTGGCCCTCTACTTCCTGGCCTTTTACGCCATTTACTGGATAACCGCTCTGCCCCTGGCCTGGTATGGAGGGTTCGTCCTTCAGCATCGCTACGGCCTTTCCACCCAATCCCTGAGGAGCTGGTTTGGGGACCAGTTGAAAGCCCTGGCCCTGGCCGTTATCCTCGGCCTCCTGGCTGCCGAACTCCTTTACTTCCTCCTGGCCCGCTCTGCTGCTGCGTGGTGGTTCTGGGCCTGGCTGGCCTTCACCCTCTTCGCCGTCGTTCTGGCCAACCTCTTCCCAGTCCTCATCCTCCCCCTCTTCATACCTTTCCGTCCCCTGGAGGACGAGGAATTGAAGGGCAGGCTCATGAAACTGGCGGAGAGAGCGGGGACGAGGGTCAGGGACATCTTCACCCTGCAGCTTTCTGCGAAGACCACTGCCGGGAACGCCGCCCTGGTTGGCTGGGGCAATACCCGCCGCATCCTCCTGGGCGATACCCTGCTCAGGGATTACACCCACGATGAAATTGAAACGGTCCTGGCCCACGAGCTCGCCCACCACGTCCATCACGATGTGGCCTGGGGCATAATCGTGCAATCTCTCCTCAACCTGCTTATATTCTGGGCTACGGGGCGGATTTTCCCCTTCCTCGTCCGGATTGCCGGTTACGGAGGGGTTGATGACATCGCCGCCTTCCCCATCCTGGCCGGGGTTATGGGGTGTCTCCTGCTGCTTTCCTCCCCCCTCACCGCCGCTTATTCCCGCTGGAGGGAATCCCTGGCCGACGATTACGCCATCAGGATCACCGGGAAGCCCGAAGCCTTCGCTTCGGTGATGGTCAAGCTGGCGGGCCAGAACCTGGCCGAGGCTTTCCCGCCCCGGTGGGCCGAAATCCTGTTCTACTCCCATCCACCCATCGGGAAAAGGGTCCTCAAAGCTCAGAAATGGAAGGAGGGGAAATGCGCATCGCTGTAGGTTCAGACCATGCCGGATTCAACCTCAAGCAAGAAATCGTGGACTTCCTCAGGGAACTTGGCCATGAGGTCCACGATGCCGGGACTTATTCGACCGAATCTTCCGATTATCCCGATTTTGCTGCTGCAGTGGGCCAGATGGTGGCCAGGGGCGAGGCCGATGCAGGTGTTCTCATCTGCGGGACCGGCATCGGGATGAGCATAGCGGCCAACAAGGTGAGGGGAGTGCGGGCTGCTGCCTGTTATGACCCCTTCACTGCCCGGATGGCCCGTGAGCACAACGACGCCAACGTCCTCTGCCTTGGGGCGTGGGTGGTGGGGAAAGGCCTCGCCCTGGAAATTGTCCGGACTTTCTTCGCCACGCAGTTCTCCGGCGCCGAGAGGCACCTCCGGCGTATTTCCAAGGTGAAAGCTCTGGAGGAAAGCCAGTGCTCATCGGGATAGATGCCAGCAGGGCCGTCTTCCCAAACCCCACGGGCACCGAAAACTACTCCCGCTTCCTGATAAAATACCTGGCGAGGCTTCGTCGCAACACTCTCCGCCTCTACTTCAACACCCCTCCATCCGAAGAATTCTGCGCCGAACTCCTGGGGTTTTCCAGCCTGGAGTTCAGGGCGATCCCCTTCCCCCGCCTCTGGACCCACTTTCGCCTCTCCCTGGAGATGGCCGTTGATCCCCCCGACGTCCTCTTCGTCCCTGCCCATGTCATCCCCCTGATCCATCCCCGCAGGACCGCCGTCACCGTCCACGACCTCGGCTTCCGCTATTACCCGCAGGCTCATCCCCTTCTGCAGAGGCTTTACCTTGACCTTTCAACCCGCTACAACGCTCAAGTTGCTTCGGTGATCATTGCCGACTCCAGAGCCACGGCCAGGGACCTCGTCAGTTTCTACCGCGTTCCTCCGGAAAAGATCCGTGTGGTTTACCCCGGACTCGATCCTGCCCTGAAGCCGGTCAGGGACAGGAGGAGGATAGAAAGGGTCAAGAAGCGCTACGGGATCGAGGGAGATTATTTCCTCTTCGTGGGGACGATCCAGCCCCGCAAGAACATCAGGCGCCTGGCCGAAGCTTTTGCCATTTTCCGGCGGGAAACCTCGGCTTCGGTGAAGCTCGTGCTGGCAGGGAAACCCGGCTGGCTCTACAGGGAAGCCCTCCCTTCCTCCCTGGACGACATCGTCCTGACCGGATACGTGCCCCGGGACGACCTCATGGCTCTGATGAGCGGGGCCAGGCTCTTCGTCTTCCCTTCCCTCTACGAAGGATTCGGCTTTCCGGTGCTGGAAGCCATGGCCTGCGGAGTCCCGGTCATGTGCTCCAGGACCTCCTCCCTGCCCGAGCTGGCGGAGGGCGTTGGCTTCCTGGTGGATCCGCTGGATGTGGAAGCGATGGCCCAGGTCATGGAGAAAGTCTGGAGGGAAGGGGTGCCGGAAGAGGTCATAGTCAGGGGGAAGGAGAAAGCTGCAGGTTTCTCCTGGGAAAAGTGTGCTAATGCCGTGATGCAGATACTGGAGGAACTTTGAAGGCGAAGGGCGGAGCCATCAAGGCGGTGGAGCCGGGGGGATTGGCCCACAGGCTCGGCCTCAGGGCCGGGGACCGCCTCCTTGCAGTGAACGGCCATCCCCTCAGAGATGTAATTGACTTCAATTTCTACGCAGCCGAGGAGGAGCTGGAGATCCTCGGAGAGAGGGAAGGCAGGCCCTTCGTGGTCCGGACGGTCAGGAGTTACGGCGAGGAGTGGGGGCTGGAGTTTGAAGAGCCGGTATTTGACGGGATAAGGCGCTGCACGAACAACTGCGATTTCTGCTTCGTGAACCAGTTGCCCCGCGGCCTCAGGCCGAGCCTTTACATAAAAGATGACGACTACCGCTATTCCTTCCTCTTCGGCAATTTCATAACCCTGACGAACCTGACCGAGGAGGACTGGGAGCGCCTGGCCGAGCAACGCCTCAGCCCCCTCTATGTTTCCGTCCATGCGACGGACTTGAATCTGAGGCGTGAACTCCTGGGCAACCCTCGTGCCCCGGATGTCCTGGAACAGATCAGACGCCTCGGCGAGCTGGGGATCGCAGTTCACGCCCAGGTAGTCCTCATCCCCGGGAGGAACGATGGAGCTCACCTTGAGCGCACCATTGAGGATCTTTCCGCCCTTTACCCCATTGTCCAGTCCATCGCTGTGGTTCCGGTAGGGGTGACGAAGTTTTGCCCATCTGGGCTGAGGCCTTACACCCGTGCCGAGGCTGAGGCGATTGTTTCCACGGTGCTGGGCTATCAGAGGCGCTTCCGCCGCAGCCTCAAAAGAGGGCTGGTCTACCTCTCCGACGAATGGTATTTCATGACGGGCCAGCCTTTCCCACCGGCGAGGGAATACGACGGCTTTCCCCAGCTTGAGAACGGCGTCGGAATTTCCAGGCTCTTTCTGGACGAGTGGGAAAAACACAAACGTTCGCTGCCTCCCCTGAGATTGAAGGGGGTGGCGGTGTGCGGGACGATGCCTTTTCCCCTGGTGAAAGAAGTGGCCGGAGAATTCAACGAGCTTACCGGCTCGCAAATTGAAGTGGTGGCAGTGGAAAACCACCTCTTCGGCCCCACCGTTACCGTTTCGGGCCTCATGAGCGGCAGAGATGTGCTGGAGGCTCTGCGGGGGTGGACCGGCAACGGCCTCGTGTTGATTCCGAGGGTGATGTTGGACGCCGAGGGCATCGTGACTCTGGACGATTTGACGCTGGAGGACTTGAGGGGGGAACTCGGGGCGGAAGTCCTCGCAGTCTCCCACTTCCATGAGCTGGCCGAATGAAGGCCCCATAATCCGGTGGCCTCTGCCTGCCCCCTGCTTTGAAGTCACAAGCCCCGTCTCGCTCAAGCCCGAGTAAGACGATTGCTTTTCCGGGCGTTCGCTTCGCCAGGGTGTGCCTGAAGTCTGAACCTTAAAATCTCGCAAAAACACCCTTCCCAGACTGGCGCTTTTAGTAAGTTGGTGGTAAAATAGTGGTAATCGGTGGATGATTGTGGTAGGAGATACCCGAGCACATGTTTTCGGGCGAATTCAGGCACACCCTTGACGAAAAAGGTCGGGTCATAATACCCGCTAAATTCCGTCCATTCCTCCAGCAGGGCATGTTCCTGACCAGGGGATTAGATGGGTGCCTCTTCCTTTTCCCCCTGAACGCATGGAATGAGCTCGCCCAGAAGATAAGGGAGTTGCCCCTGACCAACCCCGTCGCCAGAGCTTTCAGCCGCCTGGTCCTTTCCGGTGAGGAATGTCAGATGGATAAGCTCGGGCGCATTTTGATTCCTTCCCACTTGAGGGAATTTGCCGGGCTGGATGAGAACGTGGTCCTCATAGGCCAGGGCAACCGGATTGAGATCTGGAGCGAAAGCCGCTGGAACGAGCTTGTGGAGCGGTTCCGTAAGGAGGAAAGCCTTTTCGCCGAGCAATTCCGGGAGCTTGGTATATAGATGCCGCACATCCCGGTGCTTCTGGAAGAAGTCGTAAAAGGGCTGGCTGTGAGGCCGGGGGGCCTATACATAGATGCCACCATTGGAGAAGGAGGCCACGCTGAGGCCATCTTAGAGGCCTCTTCGCCCGATGGTTATCTTCTTGGAATTGATGTGGACGATGAAGCCCTGAGAAGGGCTTCGGAAAGGCTCGCCCGCTTCAAAGGGAGGTTCGCTCTGGTCAGGGGTAGCTACAGAAATCTGGCCGATATAGCCCGCAGGGAGGGTTTCTTCCGGGTGGATGGGATCCTTTTTGACCTGGGGTTCGCTTTCTTCCAGGTTGAGGATCCCAGAAGGGGCTTTTCTTTTTACCTCAACGGCCCCCTGGACATGCGCTACGATCGGACCAGCAGGATTTCAGCTTACCACATAGTCAATCAGATTCCGGAGGAAGAGCTGGCGGAGATAATCCGGAAATATGGGGAAGAGCCGAAGGCTCACCGCATCGCCAGGGCAATAGCGCAGGCCAGACCCATCCGCTCGACTCTGGAGCTGGCCAGAGTGGTGGAACAGGTTGTGGGATCGGGAGGGAGGATCCACCCGGCCACCCGGGTCTTCCAGGCCATCCGCATAGCTGTCAACCAGGAGCTGGACAACCTGAAAGAAGCCCTGCCTCAAGCTGTGGAACTCCTCAAGCCAGGGGGACGGGTAGCCGTGATCTCTTTCCACTCCCTGGAGGACCGGATAGTCAAAGAATTCTTCCGGCGGGAATCCAGGGACTGTATATGCCCCCCTGAAATGCCTGTCTGCGTGTGCGGGCACAAAGCGACCCTCAAGGTAATAACTGCAAAACCCATAACGCCATCGCCTGAGGAGGTTGAAGCCAACCCGAGGAGCAGGAGCGCCAGGCTCCGGATAGCCGAAAGGAGGGCTTAAATGAAGAACGAGGCTCTGCCCTTTCCCGAAACTGGGGTTCAAATCACCGGGATCGCCCGAATTGCTGAGAGAATAGGCGTCTTTTTGCTTCTCCTCATAGCCCTCGTTATAATAGTCACGTGGCTGGCCTTTGCTGCCCATGCCGAAAATAACGTCCTGGAGATTAAGACGCAAGCCATTAAGTCTCAGACCCTCCGCCTCAGGGATTACAATATCTCCCTCATGGAGCAGGTTTACGAGGTTTGCCTCACGGCGGAAGCTCCTGGCTTCTTCCGCCATTACGATTGGGAAGTGCTTGCCCGGGGACCATGAGGGGATAAGATGGCCAGAAGGTCTCTCTTCCGCGGCCTCGCTCCAGAGCAGAGGATAAAGCTGGGTGGCCTGGCCATGGCCCTGATAGCCGTGGTCTTCCTCTCCAGGATGGCCTGGCTGATGCTCACCCCGGCGCCTCAACTCCGGCAGGAAGCGGAAAATCTGGTCTACGCCGCTGAAGCTCACCGGTCTCCCTCCCCCGTAAGAGGCCTCATCTTTGACCGCAAGGGCTATCCCTTAGTCCTGAACGGCCTGCATTACCGGCTTGCTGCCTACGTGGATCGCATCAGGGCTGAGGGTGCCGAGCGGGATATAATTGCTAAGAAGCTCGCCCACATCCTGAACCGGAGCGAGGAAGAAATCAGGGATTGCCTGGGGAAGTATAAGATTGGGCAGGACGGCACCGTATCTCTCAATTACTATTGCCTGCTGGCTCAGGAAATGGACGAGGCGGGCAGGAAGGAGCTGGAATCAGCCCTGGTGAGGGCTTTCGGCGAAGGGGGCGAGCTGCCCGGCTGGCTCGGCTTTGAGGCTTTCCCCGCTCGCTTCCACCCTGAAAGGAGGCTCGCTTCCCACGTGCTGGGCACCTACCTCCCCCAGGGGGATGTGAAGCTTGGGGTTGAGCTTTCCTACGATCCTTACCTCTCGGGCAAGGAGAGGCCTTCCTCAAGCCTCATGGTGGAGGAGGTAAACCTTCCCCTGGCCTCCACAGCCAGCGGATGCAGCCTTATCCTCACCCTGGACCGGGATATCCAGGAGGCAACGGAGGAGATACTCAGGGAAACGATCCTCAAGTCCGGGGCGCAGAGCGGGGTGATCGTGGTTATGGATGTTGCTACGGGTGAAGTGCTGGCCATGGCCGGGTATCCCGATTTCGATCCCGATGCGATTGCCGAATCACCCCAGGAATTCCTGGTGAACCCGGCTGTAAGCTCGCTGTATGAGCCCGGCTCGGTCTTCAAGCTGGTGACGTATGCAGCGGCCCTTGACTCCGGCCTGATAAATCCGGAATCGCCCTTCTATGACGAAGGCTTCATAAACGTCGGGGGGCACACCATCCGGAACTTCGGGGGAGTCTCTTACGGGAACGTGGACGCTACCAGGGCTCTTGCCCTCTCCATAAACGTGATAGCGGTCAAGATAAACCTCGCCCTCGGGCCTCAGGTCTACTACACTTACCTGCGGCGCTTCGGTTTTGATGCCCGCACGGGGATAGACCTTCCGGGCGAGAACGACCCGATCGTCAGGTTCCCCGGGAAATCGGGGTGGTCATACGTGGACCTGGGGACCAACGCCTTCGGGCAGGGAGTGTCCGTAACCCCAATTCAGATGACTGCGGCCATAGCAGCCATCGCCAACGAAGGCCTGCTCATGAGGCCCAGGGTCGTTTCGGGGATGATCTGCGGTGGCAAACTCTACCGGCTTCCACCCGAAAAGTATGTGGTGCGCCGGGTTATTTCTCCTGAGAGCGCCTCCCTCCTCACTAAGATGATGGTTGGCGTGGCGGAATACTGGAAGAAGTTCGCCGATGTTCCGGGCTATTCCGCAGCGGGCAAGAGCGGGACTGCGGAGATACCCACCCCTTACGGTTACGAGAGCTCCCAGCCCACCATAGCCTCTTTCGGTGGGTTCGTCCCGGCCCGGAACCCAAGAGTAGCCATACTGGTCAGAATTGACAGGCCGACGGTTGAGACGACCGGCATAAGGGTGGCAGGCCCCGCCTTCGCCAAACTCGCCTACCGGACCATGAGGATCCTGGGGGTGCCCCCGGATGAGCCGGAGGAGCTCGTGAGCAGGTGATGGAAGATGATCGGCCTAAGGGAACTTGTGGAAGCTCTGGCTGGCGAGAAACCTCCGGAGGAAGTGATCCCATCCTTCCGCTTCTCCGGGGTGGTGATTGATTCCCGGCTGGCCCAGCCCGGTTCCCTCTTCATAGCCCTGAAGGGGGAGAACACCGATGGGCATCTCTTCGTCGGGGAAGCCTTTGAGCGGGGAGCCGTCGTTGCCCTGGTGGAAAGAGAGCTGGATTTCAACTGCCACTGCCTTGACCTCAGAGCCAGGCCTGTCCGGTGGCCTGAGGCGAGGGTGGAATTCCCCCTCTGCCTTGTGGTCCCCGAGACCCTGAAAGCCCTTCAGGAAGCGGCTGCCTTCTGGCGGCGTCAGCACATGGTCAGGGTCATAGGGGTGACGGGGAGCGTGGGGAAGACCACCACCAAGGAACTCATAGCCTCAGTCCTTTCAAGGCGTTTCAGGACCCTGAAAAGCTACGGCAATTACAACAACGAGATAGGCCTTCCCCTGACCCTGCTTCACCTCGGCCCTGAACACGAGAGGGTGGTGCTGGAAATGGGCATGTATGCCCTGGGAGAGATAGCGCAGCTTGCGGAGATAGCCCTGCCCGCTGTTGGAGTGGTGACCTGCGTGGAGCCTGTGCACCTGGAGAGGCTGGGGACAATTGAGAGGATAGCTCAGGCCAAGGCCGAGCTGGTGGAAGCTCTCCCCCCCGATGGCGTTGCCGTCCTCAACTACGATGACGAGAGGGTCCGGGCGATGAAGGACAGGACCAGGGCGCGGGTCTTCTACTACGGTCTCGATCCGCGGGCCGATCTTTGGGCCGATGAAATCCAGAGCGAGGGGCTTTCGGGGGTCCGCTTCCGCATTCACTACGGCAGGGAAACCATACACACCCGGATCCCACTGCTTGGCAGGCACAGTGTCCACACTGCCCTGGCTGCGGCAGCCGTTGGGTTGCTGGACGGCCTTTCCTGGGGCGAAATTACGGCCGGCCTGAAAGATACATCGGCTCAGGTAAGGCTGATGGCTGTCAGGGGTGTGAAGGACACCACAATTCTGGACGATACTTACAATGCCAGTCCGCCCTCTACCCTGGCTGCTCTGAGCGTCCTCGGGGAACTGCCCGGGAGGCGCATTGCCGTCCTCGGGGATATGCTGGAGCTTGGCCCCTACGAGGAAGAAGGTCACCGCAAAGTGGGGAGGAAGGTCGTGGAGGTGGCCTCAATCCTCATCACGGTCGGGCCCAGGGCCAGGATAATAGCCCAGGAAGCTTTAGCCTGCGGCATGTCGCCGGATAAAGTCCACAGCTTTGAATCCAGGGAGGAAGCCGTGAACCTGCTCATGGAGATCCTGGAGCCGGGGGATGTAATCCTGGTCAAAGGCTCGAGGGCGATGAAGATGGAGGAAATCGTTAAAGCTATCATGGCGAGGGATTGAGATGTCCTACGCCCTTGCTCTCGGGACGGTATCCTTTCTGCTGGCCTTCATCTGGGGTGGGCCTTTGATTGAGTTCCTCAGGAGCCGAGGCATCGGTAAGCTCATAAAGGTGGATGGCCCCAGTTCCCACATGAGCAAGATGGGGACCCCCACGATGGGCGGGATCATGATAATAGTCCCGGTCCTCCTTATAACCATAACCCTCAACATTTTCAGCCTTTTGGGGATGACCCTCCTGGGCCGGTCGATCCTTGTCCCCCTCGGGGTTATGGTGGGCTACGGGATCCTGGGCGCAATTGACGATTGGGAAGGGGTGAAGGGAAGGAGAAAAGGGGAAGGGCTGAGGGCAAGGGTCAAGTTCATGGGCCAGGTATTGCTGGCATTCCTGACCGCCCTGATGATCTACTACGGCCTTGGCCTGAGGGTCGTGGCCATTCCGACGATCCCCAGGATGATAGACCTGGGCCTGTGGTATATCCCCATAGCCATGTTCATCATAGTGGGGGCGTCCAACGCCGTCAACCTGACCGATGGGCTGGACGGGCTGGCCGGAAACGTGGCGGCCATTGCCTTCGCCGCCTACGGGGTCATAGCTTACCTTCAGGGGCAGGTTTACCTGGCGAGGTTCTGCTTCACGGTCGTGGGAGCCCTGCTGGCCTTCCTCTGGTATAACTCTTATCCGGCCCAGCTCTTCATGGGTGATACTGGTTCGCTTTCCATCGGAGCTACCCTCGGGGTGGTGGCTCTGATGACCGGCCAGTGGCTCCTGCTTCCGGTTATAGGCTTCATCTTTGTGGCCGAAGCCCTTTCCGTCATAATTCAGGTGGCCTACTTCAAATACACCAAAGCGCGATACGGCCAGGGCAGGAGGATATTCAAGATGGCCCCCCTCCACCACCACTTTGAGCTTCTGGGCTGGTCCGAAACCCACATAACTCAGCGCTTCTGGCTCATAGCCGTCCTGATGGCCATGTTGGGGATCGCCCTGGCCATTATTTGATTGGAGAAGCTTATGGAGTTTGAGGGTTTGAGGGCAACCGTAATAGGTCTGGCGAGGGAGGGGACGGCCCTGGCCCGCTTCCTGGCCGAAAGAGGCGCCGAAGTCATTGTCAGCGATATCAAGGGAGAAGATGAACTGAGGGACAGGATGATTTCCCTCGCCCACCTTCCGGTCCGGTTCGTCCTGGGGGGCCATCCTCTCAGCCTCCTTGACGAGACCGATGTGCTCTTCGTGAGTCCGGGGGTGCCCCTTGAGATCCCGATCGTTCAGGAAGCCCTGAGGCGTGGCATCCCGGTGAGCGGGGAATCAAGGCTTTTCTGCGAACTCTGTCCGGCTCCGATAATCGGGATAACGGGCTCCAGCGGTAAGACCACCACCACCGCCGTGACGGGGGAAATGCTCAGGGAGGCCGGGGTTCCCACCTGGGTCGGAGGGAACATAGGCCGGCCCCTCATAGAGCATCTGGGGGAAATCAAACCCCAGGACAGGGTCGTTATGGAGCTTTCAAGCTTTCAGCTCAAGCTTTTTGGCCCGGACTTCGGGCTTGAACCCCTGAGTCCCCCCGTCGCTGCCGTGCTCAACATAACGCCCAACCACCTGGACCGTCACCCATCCATGGAGGATTACGTGGCTTCCAAGAAGAACGTTTTCCTGCACCAGAGGGAGGACGGGGTAGCTGTATTCGGCTACGACAATGCGATCACGCGGGGCCTTGCTTCGGAGGCCAGGGGGAGGGTCTGGTTTTTCAGCCTCGGGGAACTGCCCGAAGGGGCTTTCCTGCGGGATGAGACGCTCATCCTGAAAATGGGCGGTGCCGAGGTGGAGATCTGCCGGACTAACGAGGTAAAGATGCTGGGCAGGCACAACGTGGCCAATCTCCTTGCCGCTTCTCTGCTGGCTTTCATCGGCGGGGCCGACATTGAAGCCATAAGGGGCGTGGCCACGAGCTTCAGGGGCGTTGAACACCGCCTGGAATTCGTGCGGGAAGTCCGGGGAGTCCGCTACTACAACGATTCCATAGCCACCTCCCCTGAGAGAGTGGTGGCTGCCCTGAACTCCTTTGACGGTTCCATAATCCTGCTGGCCGGGGGGAAGGACAAGAACTTGCCCTGGGAGGAGATGGCCGAGCTTACGGTCAGGAAAGTTCGGCACATCATAATTTTCGGGGAATCTGCGCCGAAGATAGAGCGGGCGATAAGGGAAGCCCGGGCGCGCCTCGGGGCCGAAGGTCCCGGCATTTCCCTCTGCTCAACCCTTGAGGAGGCCGTTGAAGAGGCCTCCCGGGTGGCGAAGCCGGGTGAGATCGTCCTCCTTTCCCCGGGTGGGACGAGCTTTGATGCGTTCAGGGACTACGCCCACAGGGGCGAGCGCTTCAAAGAGCTCGTTTCCAGGTTATAGGAGTCCTGGAAGATGAGGCAGAGGTTCAGCCCTGACCCCATCATACTGCCGGCACTGGGGGTGCTGGCAGTCATAAGCTTGATGATGATGCACAGCGCCGGCGTCCACCTCTTCGCCCTGAGGGGGTATGGGAACCCCGAGCGCTTCTTCTTCCAGCAATTCATGGGGCTGGTGGCAGGCCTGGGAGCGATGGGCATCGCCTCGCTGATGGATTACCGCCTGCTCAAGCGCTTATCGGTGCCCATCATGATCGCAATCCTTTTCCTGCTCATCTTGGTGAACCTGAGGGGAACAGGGCGCTGGCTCTTCCAGACGCGGGCGGGGTTTTCCTTCCAGCCCAGTGAGTTCGCCAGGCTCGGGGTGATCATTTACGCGGCCCACTGGCTTTCCTCCCGGAGGGAGAGCCTTTCTTCCCTCACTAAAGGCCTGATCCCTTTCGCCATAATAGTCGGGACTGTAACCGGCCTGGTCATCCTCCAGCCGGATATCTCCATGGCCACCCTGATCGCTCTCACCGGAGTGATCATGTTTTTCATTGCCGGGGCCAATTTCTTCCAGTGGGCTGGGAGCCTGCTCCTGGGCGGTGCTGCAGCCGTCACCGTGATCCAGATGGGTTTCTTCCATTACGCCCAGAAGAGGATTCTCCTCTGGGAGCAGTTGCAGCGCTTCCTGAGAGGGGAACCCATATCCCCCGAATACATGAGCGAGCAGCCCTTCTATGCTCTCGCTTCATTCATAAGGGGAGGGGCGATGGGG
>DAOUCW010000153.1:0-8190 GCA_034431695.1 Anaerolineae bacterium
AAGCCCAGGCTCCGGAAGCTCTTGCCGTCCAGAAAGCGCCTCATGATGAAGACCAGAAGGAGCAGGAAGACCGTGCTCCCCACCTCCAGAAGGATGAAAAACGGGGAGCCGGGAGTGATTTCAAGGGGCCTGCCGGTTGCGAAGTAAAAAGCAAGACCCAGGACCACCCCGGCTGTTGTTGGGACCAAAAAGTAAAGCGGGAGGAACAGGAAAGCCCGCCATGCCGGGTGAAGCCTTCCATCTCTGATGAAAAACCTCCTCCACCTCATCCCTTCCTCCCCTCCAGCAGCTCCTGATAATAATCCAGCACCTTGCGGGTCATCTCCCCGACCGAGAACGATTGGGCGTGAGCCCGAGCCCTCTCACCCATCCTCAGGCGTAAGGCTTCGTCCTCCAACAGCGTCCTGATGGCTCTGGCGAGGGCCTCAGGATCGCGTGGCGGAACCACAAGCCCGGTCTCCCCATCCCGATTCACCCACGAAGTCCCGGTCCCGAGTTCGGTGGAAACCACCGGTTTGCCTGCCGCCATCGCCTCCAAGAGGACAGTCCCGAAAGCCTCGCTCCGGTGGGAAGCAGGCAGGACGAAGAGATCGCATGCGTGGTAGAGGGCCGGCAGTTTCTCATCCTTCACTTCCCCCAGGAAGAAAACCTTCCCATCAAGCCCCATTTCCGAGGAAAGCCTCCTCCATTCTCTCTCCATGGGCCCCGAACCCACGATCAGGAGCCTGGCCTCCAGGCCCCTCATAGCTTCCAGAAGGTAGGGTATGCCCTTGTAGTAGCGGAGTTTGCCCACGAAGAGGAGGAGCGGGTGTCCGTAGCGGTTCCGGATGGCCTGGACTTCCCCCCCGGGAGCCGAAGCGAATCGCTCCACCTCCACACCGAGGGGGATTATCCTGCATTTTTCCCGGAAGAGCCGCAGGTAAGGGGATGATTCCAGGTAGCGGGGGCTGGTCACAATAATGCCATCGGCCCGGGCAAGGATGCGCAGGAGGAAGGGATGGTAGAGAACCAGGATTGCCCTCTGCCGGACCACGTCGCTGTGGTAGGTGAAGACCGTAACCTTCCCCGGACCGAGCAGGTAGTTAGCCACTTCCCCCGGAGGATAAGGGAAGTGGAGGTGCGCCACATCGGCCGAGATCCTGCCCATCAGGCGGAAGAGAGACAGGCTTATTGGGGTTGATGCCAGGTGGGCGAGGCGCGCCGCCTTCACGACCCTGACCCCTTCCATCATTTCTTCCGAGGTCTCAGGCCCGAGGCTGGTCACCAGCACTGTCACATCGTGGCCAAGACGAACCTGCTCCCGCGCCAGGAGGCGGATGTGGTTCTCTATCCCTCCCGTGACGGGGAAATAGTCCTTGTAGATGTGGAGGATGCGCATGTTCAACCGGTGAGCTTGTCGGCCAATTTCTCCCAGTCAAAGTGGGGGCCGGGGTCAAGCTTGGTGTCATCAAGGGCACAGTGCCCCAGGATGCCCCTGAAGGAAGCCAGAGCCATCGGGTCCCGATGGTATGTCCCCGGGCCTTCAGGCGGGTAGCTGGGGGGTATGGAATGCCTGTGGCACAGGTAACGGATCAGCTTCACCAGGCTCTCATACTGGGCTTCGGTGTATGGCTCCCAGTAATTCTCCCCGATCTTCACCGCCTCCCCCTGATAGGGGTAGCCGTTCCAGGTAGCGAAGCCTCCGTCGGTTTTCCTGAGCATTCCCCAATTGTCAATCTCAATGCCAATTCCCCTCTGGTTGGGGCGGATCAGCCTGGCCCTTTCCTCCCGCCTGCGGTTTTCCTCCGCTGAAAGGCCAGGCCTTGGGGGTATACCGGCATGCCAGGCAGTGTCCTCGTCCTGGACGAACTGGTAAATGGTGCCGTCCCTGGCCACTAAGTAGTGAGCGCTGGACCTCGCCCTCGGGTTCCTGAACCAGGAAATAACGCCCTCTGGGCTTCCCCCCGCTGTATAGTGGAGGACGATGAGATCTATGGAGTTACCATCCCTGCCTGGCTCGTAGTTGGGTATGGGCCCGACGTAAACCACGGGCGGCTTCTCCACTTCTTCCGGAACCGGAGGAAGGGTAATGCCCAGCATCTGAGCGATGGCCTGGCGTTCCTCCTGGGTCAGCCCGGGCAAAGCTTCTATCGGTGGACCTGAGTAAAGCTCGTAGCGCTTGTTGACCAGGTGAGTAAGGCCTGCCTTCTTGAGCAATGCCCAGCCGTTCTCCCCCCTTGCCTCGGCTACCCTGTAGATGGCCGTTATCAGTTCCTGGTTGGTGAAGCGGTGGGGGATAATTTCTTCGGGAAGCTCAATGGTGTATTCTCCGGGGGTAAGCCTGTCGGGAGGGCCGTATCGTTCCCTGATCAGTTCAAGGCACTTCTGGATTTCCTGCGGCGTAAAACCCTGAGCCTTCAAGATTTCTTCCGGCCCGGGGATCCTGAAAGTGATTATTTTAGGGGGCATTTTTCCCTCCGGTTCCTGGGGTCAGTGACAGGCCATCTCCTCAGGCCAATCCAGCATCATCACCTTCACTCTGGACCCAGCCTCCGCTCTTTTCCAATCCTCGGGTATTATGGCCAGTCCGTTGGCTTTAACCATTGAGGTCAGTATGCCCGAGCCCTGTTCTCCGGTGAGGCGAGCATACCATTCATCGCCCCTCTTCTCCACCATAACCCTTACGAAGTGCCGGCGATCGTCCTTGTGCGGGATTTCATCCAGCAGGATGGCTTCTATGGTTGGTTTTTCAAGGCAGGTTTTGCCCTGCATCTTGAGGATGGCAGGCCTGGCGAAAAGCTCAAAGGCCACCATCACCGATACGGGGTTCCCCGGAAGGCCGAGGAGAGGGATCCTGCCGGCCAGGGTTCCGAAGGCCAGGGGCTTCCCCGGCTTCATCCTCACCTGCCAGAAGGTGATCTCACCCTCCACGGCGAGCACTTCCTTGACCAGGTCAAAATCCCCCACTGAAACTCCCCCTGAGGTCAGGATCAGGTCTGCCCCTTTCTCAATGCCTTCCCTGAGCTTGGCCGCCAGCTCATCCCTCTTGTCCCTGGCTATTCCGAGGATTATGGGAATCCCTCCATATCTGATGACCTGAGCCGCGTTGGAGTAGGTGTTGGTGTTGCGGATCTTCCCGGGGCCCGGCGTCTCACCCGGGTCCACCAGTTCATCCCCCGTGGCCAGGATGGCTACTCTCGGCCTGCGGATGACCCTGACCCTGGTCTTTCCGAGGGCTGCCAGCATTCCTATCTCGGCAGGCCTTATCACAGTGCCCTTGCGGAGCTTGAGCTCGCCTTTCTTCACATCTTCCCCAGCCCTGCGGATTTCAGCCCCGGGCTTCACTTCCTTCAGCACGTAGACCATATCTCCTTCGCGGCGGGTATCCTCAAAGCGGACTACGGCATCAGCTCCCGGAGGTATGGGTGCGCCGGTCATTATCCTGATAGCCGTGCCCGGTTCCACAGCCTTCTCGCTTATGTATCCTGCAGGGACTTCGTGGATTATGCGGAGGGGGCGAGGGTTCTGGGGAGAAGCTCCCTTCGTATCTTCGGCCCTTACGGCGTAGCCATCCATAGCGCTGTTATCCAGGGGAGGGATGTCCATATCGGCGAAAACGTCCTCAGCCAGCACGCGTCCGAGGGAATCCAAAAGATCCACTTCTTCAGGCTCAAGGGGGTGGAACATGGAAAGGACCTTCTCCAGTGCTTCCTCCACGCTGAGCATAGGGTAAAAGCCCTCCATGAGCGATTATCCTCCATTTTTGGAGTTTGGAGCCATTATACAAGAACAGAGGGGGATGTGCAAGGGGACAGGCCGGAGCCGGCTTTTGTCTTTAAAGGTTAGAGGTGTATAATGCATCAGCCACAACTGCGAAGGGAGGCGGAGATGAAGGCTTTACACTACACCGAAGTTGAACCCCAGGAGGTTTACGGCATCCCCGGTGTGAAAGTCCGGTGGCTTGCCGGGAAAAAGGAAGGAGCACCTAACTTCGCTTTCCGCATCTTTGAGATGGAACCCGGTGCCGTCATCCCCTCTCACGAGCACGATTGGGAACACGAGGTTTTCGTCCTGGCCGGCGAAGGCATCGTGGGAGTGGAGGATGAGGAGAAGACGGTCGGGGAAGGCGATTTCGTCCTGATCCCTCCAGGTGCCCGCCATAAATTCATAAACATTGGGGAGAGCATCTTCCGCTTCATCTGCGTCATCCCTCTCAAGGGTGATACGAGGCCTTGAGCCGCAGGGTTAACATATATGCCCTTGTAACCAGTTCTTTCTTCAGCGGCTTCAGGACAAACCTTATAAATGCGATATGGCAGCCCTTCGTCCTCAGCCTCGGGGCTTCCATGTCCACCCTTGGTTTTGTGGAAAGCCTTGCCGGCCACCGGGGCATTGTCCCTGCACTGGCCCAGTTCACAGGGGGATGGCTTTCAGACAGAAGGGGACGCAAGCCCTTCCTGGCCTTCGGCAGTGCGATGGCCATCATCTACGCAGGGCTGTGCCTGCTGGCCTTCTACCGCAAGGATTGGAGGCTCCTGTTTCCGGCCGTCATTTTCCTGGGCCTATCAGCTCTGTCAAGGCCTGCTCAATCCTCCCTCGTGGCCGATTCGGTGCGGGAGAGGGAGCTTGGAACCGCTTACAGTCTGGTGATGGCCGCCTCCATCATCCCCGGCATCTTCGCCCCCGCTTTCGGAGGCTTCACGGCCGACAGGTTGGGCTTCGGCAGCGTATTTGCCCTGGCTATAGTCCTGGAGGCGGTTGCTCTCTTCACCATTGTGAGGTGGATTCGGGAAACGGTGGCTTCTGACCCGTCCCCGACCCCTTTCCCCTGGAAGGTGCTGATTGCCAGGCTCTTCCTCCCGCCAGCTCACTTACGGCCCTTTTACGTGGCAGTAGCCGCCGACTCCTTTTCCTGGGGGCTGGGCTACGGCATCCTCTACGGAATGCTGACCAGAACTTACGGCCTTTCCACGTCCGAGATCGGGTTGATAGTGAGCGCTTCCCTCACCGCCTGGCTGATCTTCCAGGTGCCCGTGGGGAGACTGGTGGACCGCTTCGGCGGCTTCAAGTTCATGGTGATATCGGAACTGGTGGGAATCCCGCTGATGGCCGGATGGCTCATTTTCAGATCGCTGAAGGCCTTCCTCTTCCTCCAGGTCCTCTGGGGGCTTGTGGCGGCCACATGGGTCCCCGCTGTCCAATCCTACCTGGCCCTCAGAGTCCCTCAGGAAGAGCGGGGCGAGGCCATGGGGATACTGAACGCTTTCCGGGGCCTCTTCTCCTTCCCCTCCCCGTTTCTGGGAAGCCTCCTCTACGACCTCACAGGCTTCTCCGGTCCGATTCTGGCCAACATTGTGGGGATAATTATCACCACAGCCATTTTCCTGTTGTGGGTCAGGGAGTAAGATGGCCACGAAGGGTGAAGTGCGGCGGCTGATATGGGACAGGCTCGAGCGGGAGGATATAGCCGATTTCCCGAGGCCATGCTACGGACGCATCCCCAATTTCAAGGGCAGCCGGGAGGCCGCCCTGTGGCTCCTCAGGATCCCGGAGTTCAGGAGTGCAAACTGCGTCTTCTGCCCACCGGATTACGTGCTGAAGAGCGTGCGGGACCTCGTCCTAAGGGAGGGGAAGGTGTTAGCTGCGGCTCTGCCCCACATGAAAGGTTTTGTGGAGCTGGTGGGCGAGACAGATACCTCAATTCGGGGCCTCGCCCGCTACGGCAAGCCCCTCAGGACTCCCGTGGACTTTGTGGTGCAGGGGAGCGTGGCCGTTGACCCCTACGGTAACAGGCTGGGGAAAGGCACGGGATACGGGGACCAGGAAATCGCCTACCTCAGGAAGCAGGGGCTCCTGCGGGAAGGATGCAAGGTTGCCACCATCGTGCACGACGCCCAGGTGGTGGAGGACCTTTCCCCCTTCATGGAACCCCACGATGTCCCTGTGGACTACGTCCTCACTCCAACCCGCTGGTTCATAACAACTCCAGGGGATGGAAGGACCCACGAGGTTACGATCCACAGGGTCTGGGAGGAGGAAATTGCTTCGGGCAGGAAGAGGGTGGAGGGGAGGGTCTGGCGAGGCCGCTTCCGCCGAATTTTCAGGGGAGACAGGCTGAAGCTCGGCTCGGTAGAGGCGGTGGTTAAAGCTGTGGTCTGGTATCCCTCCTTTGAAGCCATGCTGAAGGGGGAAGGGATTGAAGCAGTAGTCCCAAAAGCCAGGGATGTGGAAGAAGCCCTGCAGGTTTACAGGCGGATATATTCAGAAGCCGAGGAAAAGCGTCATGGGGTTGTGGCCTTCAGGCTTTCCCTCTAAGGCGAGGACCTGGCCTGCCCTGATCGGCGGGGGATTAGCTTTCTGCCTCTACCTCCGTTCCCTTGCTCCTGGCCTCCTCTCCTACGATTTTGCCGAGTTCCAGTATCTGCCTGCCAGGCTCGGCCTGCCCCATCCCAACGGTTTCCCCCTCTACATGCTCCTGGGATGGCTGTGGTCAAAGTTGCCCCTGGGCAACCTTGCTTTCCGCATGAACCTCCTCTCCGCCGTTGCCGGCGGTATGGCGGTGGCCGTCTTTTCCCTCATCCTTCAGGAACTGAGCGAGCGGAACGATGTCGCGCTGGCCGGCGCCTTCTTCTTTGCCCTCATGCCCTCATTTCGGTTTTACTCATCCGGTGCTGAACGATATACTCTGTTAATGCTTCTGCTTCTGGCCTCATTCCTTGAGGGATTGCGCTGGGAGAAAAGGGGGCACCGCAAGCACCTGATCCTCAGTGCTCTATCAATGGGCCTGGCCCTGGCCACCCATCCCGCGGCATTCCCTGCAATTCCGTTCTGGGTCTCTTACCTCGCCCTTTCCCGCCCCCGCCAGCTTTTCTCCATTTCCTCGCTTCCGGCGGCAGGCGCCCTCCTCATGCCCTTGACCCTCTACCTCTACATCCCCTGGAGGTGGCTTTCCCTGGCCCGTTATCCGATTATCCCGGAGCTTGGTGCCTCGGAAGCCCTGTATCGGGGACTCGCCTTCGTCTGGTTCAGGCCGGAGCTTTCCCTCAAGCTCCTCTGGGAATACACGGCCGGGCTTGGAAACTACGGTGTCAGCCTGATAGGGGGCGGGTGGAAGGAAGCCGTCCTCTCCGTCGGAAGGACGAGAGACCTCTGGTTTGCGGAGTTTCCGCTTCCTCTCTGGCCCCTGGCCCTCGCAGGTTCCCTCTCGCTCCTCCTTTCCCGACCGAAATTCTGGCTTGCTTCCACGGGCTTCGCCGGAATCGACCTCCTCCTCACGGTTTACATAGAACAGGGCAAACCCGAGGCCTACCTCCTTCCGGCCTTCGGGGTTTTCGCTCTGTGGCTCGGCCTGGGACTGGGGATCCTCACCCGAGTATGGGAGAGGGTGAGATGGCCCGGGTGGGTTCCGCAAACCCTTGCGTTCCTGCTGCTCCTGGGCTATTACTGCACCAGCAACACCTCAACCCTCCTGGAACGCTTTTCCGGCGTTGAGAGCTGGTGGAGGGAGGTCCTGAGTTACCCCCTGGAAGAGGGAAGCGCCCTGATGGCCCACTGGGGGGACCTGACACCCCTATGGTATCTCCAGCAGGCCGAGGGCATCCGCACCGACCTCCTGGGCCTTTATCCTCCTGTGAGCGCCATCGCATCCAGGTGGCTCTCTGGGGGTAAAGCCCTCTACCTGGCCGGCCCCACCCATGGCTTTGACCCCGGTTTCCCTGCTGGATTCAAGCTGATGCCCTGGGGGAAACTCCTGCGCATATACCCCCTGGAAGCCGATCCCTCCTGCCCGGAAGGACTCAAACCTGCTCCGGAGTCCCCGGGGTGGCCCTTCGCAGCGAGAGGCTGGAAAGTATCCGAAGGTGATGGAACACTGGAAATCTGCTGGGAAGCCAGGGAGAACTTCCCCGCCGACCTCTACCTGAGCGTGCGATTGCTCTCCAGCAGTGGGATCCTCATCGCGCAGAAAGATGAACCCCTGCTGCCTCAGTGGTATCCGCATCCGGAGGTGAGAGCCGGGGACCGGGGCCTGTTCATGACACGGCTGAACTTCCCGGGCGGGATCGCCCCGGGCAACTACCGGGTCGAGCTCGCCCTCTTCGCTCTGAAGGGAGGTAAGTGGGAACACCTCGGCCCCTCACCATACCTTCTCGGGGAAATTCAACTTTCCCGCTCTCCCCAGCGGCTGGAGGAAGGCGATAGAGTCCCCTTCAT
>DAOUCW010000154.1:0-4099 GCA_034431695.1 Anaerolineae bacterium
ATGTAGCGCTGGACCCGCCTCCCCGAAGCCATAACCCTCGCCACCATCGCTCTGTTCCTGTCCCAGCCCCTGGGGCTTATGGTCCAGCGCTACATCACCACTTCCCCCAACGTCCACGACATCACGGTAAAGGAGATAAAGCGGTTTGACCGCGGGGCGGTGAGGGTCCACAAAGTGGAAATATGCTCTACATAATCCACGGAGAAGAGGAATTCCTGAGGAGCCAGGCCATAAAGAAGCTCAGGGAGCGCCTCGGTTCTCCCCCTCTCTCGGATATGAACTTCACCCGGCTGGAGGGCAAGAAGCTGGAACCCGAGGAGCTGAGGGAAGTCTGTCAGACCATGCCCTTCATGCTCCCGGCGAGGATGGTGTTGGTGAAGGGTCTCCTGAGCAGGGTTGAGAGGGGGAACCAGGAATGGACCCAGTTCCTCGCCGATTTCCTCCCCCGCCTGCCGCCCACCACTATCCTGGTCCTGGAAGAGGATAAGACCATAGGTGAGGACCACCCGCTATACGCACTCCTGAACGAGCTTGAGAAGAGCGGGAAAGCCAAACTCATTGGCTTTGAGAGAGTGAGAGGTGAGAAGCTCAGGCAGTGGATAAAGGACAGGGCCAGGGAGAAGGGGGTGGAGATAACCTCAGAGGCGGCTGAGGAACTGGCCTTCTTCGTGGGGGAAGACCTGCGGGTTCTGGATACGGAGCTGGATAAATTGGCCACTTACGTGGACAGAGCTCGCCCCATCGTTCCGGAGGACGTCAGGGCAGTGGTCCCTTACGCACGGGAGGCCAGCATCTTCTCCCTGACCGATGCCCTCGGGAGGAAGGATGCAGGGACGGCGCTTGAGGTCCTGCGCTCCCTTCTTGACCAGGGTGAGCCCATACCGGGGATAATCGGGATGCTGGGGAAGCACCTCCGGCTCCTCATCATGGTCAAGCTCCTGATGGGCAGGGGGTATTCTTCACGCGAGATCGCCCAGAGGCTCGGGGTTTTGCCCTTCGTGGTGGAAAAAGCCATGCGCCAGAGCGGGAACTTCTCCCTGGAATACCTGAAGAAAGCCTACGAAAGCCTCCTGGACCTGGACGTTGCCCTCAAGACCGGCAGGGCCGAAGGGCCTGTCTCCCTGGCACTCCTGGTCACAGCCCTGACTTCTGCAGCGGAGTGAGGTGATGCCGTGGGGTTTAGGGTTGGAACATCGGGCTGGGTTTATCCACACTGGAAGGGGGTATTTTACCCACCGGGTCTTCCTGTCAGGGAATGGCTGAAGTTTTACTCCTCGCACTTCAGCACCGTTGAGCTCAACAACAGCTTCTACCGCCTGCCGAGCGAGGAATCCTTCAGGAATTGGGAGCAGATCACCCCTCCGGATTTCCTCTTCAGCGTGAAGGGCAGCCGCTTCATAACCCACATCAAAAAGCTCAAAGTAACTTCCAGGCCGGTGGAGGTATTCCTCGCGCGGGCCAGGCTACTGGGCCCGAAGCTCGGCCCAATACTTTTCCAGCTTCCTCCGGACTGGTCATGCAATCTGGAGAGGCTTGAGGCCTTCCTTGAGCTGCTCCCCGGCGATCTGGCTTTCACCTTTGAATTCAGGAACGAGAGCTGGTTCAATCCAGAGGTCTACAGATTGCTGGAGAGGAAAGGGATAGCCCTCTGTCTGATAAGCCTCCCCGGCTTCGTCTGCCCCGTGAAGGTCACAGCCCCCTTTGTCTACATAAGGATGCATGGGAGCGGTGCAGTCTACGGTGGACTCTACGGGCCGGAGGAATTGAGCTACTGGGCCAGGCTGGCGAAGAATTTCCTGAAAGATGGCCTTGACCTTTACGTCTACTTCAACAACGATGCCTTCGGCTTCGCCGTGAGGAACGCCGCCGAATTCATTGAGATGCTCAGCTGAGATCGCATCGGCGCAGTCCACCCCGCCCCGCTCCTGGGACAAAAGTCGCTGAAACCATCGCCCCACGAAGTATAAAGTTAATTTCAGCAATCTTCCCGAAGGAGGAGTGCAGATGAGCGAGCTTTTCGGAAGGGACCGGAAGGAAATCCTCAAGGAGATAATCCGCAAAATACACCAGGGGGCAGACCCGGAAGAAGTCAAAGCTCAGTTCCGGAACCTGCTTCAGGGGGTTTCGGCTCTGGAAATAGCCAGGGCCGAAGAGGAATTGATCAGAGAGGGACTGCCGCGCGAGGAGGTCCAGAGGCTCTGCGAAGTCCACCTGGCTGTGTTCAGGGAAGGCCTCAGGGAAGAGAAGCCCACGCTGGCTCCTCCGGGGCACCCGGTCCACATCCTGATGGAGGAACACCGGATCCTCTTAGAGCACGCGGAAGAACTCCTCAGCCTTGTCGGCAGGCTCAGCGAGGCCGGTAAGCTTGAACCCGAAATCCGCGAGCACCTGTCGCACCTTGCGGAGCACTTCAGAGACTCCGAAAGCCACTACATCCGGGAGGAGAACGTCCTTTTCCCCTACATTGAGAAACACGGCATCACGGAGCCGCCGGCGATAATGTGGATGGAGCACAATCAGATAAGGGAAGTCAAGAAAAAGCTTTACCAGCTGGTGGAAAATGCCCCGGCTACCCCATTTCCCCAGTTCCTCCAGGAGCTGACCAGCACATCCCGATCCCTCCAGAACTGGCTCAACACCCATTTCCACAAGGAAAACAACATCCTCTTCCCCCTTTCCCTCCAGGTTCTGAGCAGGGAGGAATGGGCCGATATAAGGCTGCAGTTTGATGAACTGGGTTACTGCTGCTTCACCCCCGTGGAAGCCTTGCCAGCCATGCCGGAGGTCAGAGAACCGGCGAAGTTAGAATTAGAAGGCGAAATAACCTTTGATACCGGCGCTCTCACCCCCCAGGAGCTTGAGGCTATCCTGAACGCTTTGCCGGTGGAGATAACCTTCGTGGACAAAAACGACACCGTGCGCTACTTCAACCGGGCCGAAACCAGGACTTTCCCCAGGACAAGGGCTGTTCTGGGCCGGAAAGTCCAGCAGTGCCATCCCCAGAAGAGCATCCACGTCGTCAACAAAATCATTGAGGAGTTCAAAGCCGGCGTTAGGGATGTGGCCGAATTCTGGATAAACCACAGGGGCCGTTTCATCCACATCCGTTATTTCCCCGTCCGCAGCCCCCAGGGTGAATATCTGGGAGTGCTGGAGGTGACCCAGGACATAACGGAAATAAAGAAGCTGGAGGGTGAAAAGAGACTGCTGGATTGAGGAGGCATCATGAATGTAAAGGAAGCCATTGAAGCTCGCAGAGCCTATCGCTCACTGGATCCCGTGGAGGTAACGCCCGAGCTCATAAGGGACCTGGCCGAAAGCGCGGGGCTTGCTCCTTCCTGCTTCAACAACCAGCCCTGGCGTTTCGTCTTCGTCTACGAGCGGGAGAAGCTGGAGAAGCTCTGGGAAGCTATGAGCAGGGGGAACGAATGGACCAGGCTTGCCTCAATGATCATAGCCGTCGTTTCCCGGAAAGACCTGGATTGCGACATAAAGGGTAGGGAATATTACCTGTTCGACACCGGGATGGCCACCGCCTTCCTCATCCTCAGGGCCACCGAGCTGGGCCTCGTGGCTCACCCGATAGCCGGCTACCACGAGGATAAAGTCAAAGAGATCCTGGGCATACCCGAAGACATGAAGGTCATAACCCTGGTGATCGTCGGAAAACACTCCAGCACCATAAGCCCGCTCCTGACCGAGAAGCAGGTGGAGGCCGAGAAGGCAAGGCCTCCGAGGCTTCCCCTGGAGGAATATGCTTTCATTAACGGGTGGAAGCAATGAACAGAAAACCCAACCGCCTGATCGGGGAGAAGAGCCCTTACCTCCTCCACCACGCTTACAACCCTGTGGACTGGTATCCGTGGGGGGAGGAAGCCTTTGAGAAAGCCCGCCGCGAAGATAAGCCCATTTTCCTCTCCATAGGCTACCTGGCCTGCCACTGGTGCATGGTCATGGAAAGAGAATCCTTTGAGGACGAGGAAGTAGCTGAACTCCTGAACCGCCACTTCGTCCCCATCAAAGTGGACAGGGAAGAAAGGCCCGATCTGGACCATTTTTACATGACAGCCTGTCAGGCCATGACCGGCACCGGCGGCTG
>DAOUCW010000155.1:0-9026 GCA_034431695.1 Anaerolineae bacterium
TGGCGATGTTCTCCCCGGAAGGGGTGAAGGCAGCCGGGCACTGGAACACAACTATTCTGGCTTCCAGGGCTTCGGCCACAGCCAGGGTCCTCTCCCAGGCCTGGAAGACCTCGGGGGTCGGACGGAAGAACCCGTAAGAGGAGGCTTTATCTTTATCAATCTTGAGGCCGGCCTTCCGGTAAGTTGGGCTTGTGGGAGGGTGGGTTATGAGTTGCCAGGCTTTCAGGGTGAATTCAAAGTCGGGCGGTGCCTCCTGCCGCCACTTCCTGGCCGTCTCCACCAGGGGAGGTTTGTAGAAGGTGTTCTGAATTTCCACGAGGCGGAAGGTTTCAAAGTATCGGGCTCTGGCCGTGGGGAAACCGCAGCAGCCTACTTTAACCTTCATGGCTCCTGGCCCTTTCCATGAGCTCTTCCGCCAGAGCTTTGTAAGCCATGGCGCCTATGGATTTAGGGGCGTAAACGTTTATGGGTTCGCCGTAGCTTGGTGCTTCGCTGAGCCTCACACTCCTGGGTATCACCGTCCGGAAGACGTAGCCCCTGAAGTGGGAGCGCACGTCCTGAACCACCTGTTTGGACAGAGTAGTGTGCGGGTCATACATGGTCAGGACGAGGCCTGCGATGCGGAGGCCGGGGTTCAGGTTTTCTTTAACAAGGCGTATGGTCTTCATGAGCTGGGCAAGGCCCTCAAGGGGCAGATATTCGCACTGCACGGGTATTATGACCCCGTGGCAGGCGACGAGGGCGTTCACGGTGAGGAGGCCAAGGCTCGGGGGGGTATCAATTATGATGTAATCGTAGCGGCCTGCCACCGGGAGGAGAGCCTTCTTGAGGAGCTGTTCCCGGCCTGCTATCCCCACCATCTCCACCTCAGCGCCCGCTAAATCAGCAGACGAGGGCACAACGTCAAGCCTAAGCCAGCGGGTGAGAGTTATGACTTCAGTGATGGGCAATTTTTCCACGAGCACGTTGTAGATGGATAGAGGCAGGGAGTGCTTGTCTATCCCCAGGCTTGAAGTGGCATTGGCCTGCGGGTCCACGTCCACGAGCAGGACTTTCTTCCCCGCTTCGGCTATGAAGGCGGCCAGGTTGACGGCCGTGGTGGTCTTGCCCACCCCTCCTTTCTGGTTGGCGATGGCGTAGATCACTCCCATCCGTTCTTCACCATCCACTCTTCAACTGTGCGGCGATCGGGTATGCCTCCTGTTCCCGGGGCCTCAACGGAGAACGAAGCCACCGCATTGGCAAAGCGGGCGGCCCTGCGGGGGTCGCCAGTTTCGTGGAGGCGTATGAGGAAAGCTGCAGCGAAGACATCCCCCGCACCGGTGGGGTCCACCAGCTCGGCGGGTCTGGCCGGGAAGTGCTCCCTCTCGCCCTTCCAGTAAAGGGTGGCCCCCCTTTCGGCCTGGGTCAGCACGAGGATCTCCACAAGGCCTGCGTATTCTTCAGCGATTTTGAGATCGCCTCTAACGTCTTCCTCGCTCAGGATCAGGACTTTAACTCTGGGCAAAATCCTCGGTGCTTCTTCCCAGACACGATACCGGACTGCGCCGCTGTTGTCCCAGCAGCGCATCCAGCCCTGAGGTGTCACCCCCACCAGGGATTCGGGGAAAAGGTCCACCACCGCTTCGTCCACCTCCATGGCCACCGGGCCTATGAGGACCACGGGGGTCCTGCGCCATGGCGGAGGTATGTGCGCTGGAGTTATTTTCGGAGCCACTTCTCTGATGAACTGGATCCTCGTCCCACCGGAGTAGATGTTCTGGAAAGTGGTTGTGGTTGAGCTGCTGGCTCTGAAGATTTCAATCCCCCGGAGGAATTCCGCCAGGGGGAGATCATCGCTGGCGCAGGTGACCACGGCTGCCTTCTTCCCGAGGTTCCGGGCCGTTATGGACGCATAAGATACAGTCCCACCGATGGTCCACCCATCGGGGAGCAGGTCCCTGGTGGCGTGGCCTATGACCAGGAAGTCGGGAAGAGGGGCCTGCCTCATTGCGCCTGATTTTTGAGGAAAATGGTAACGCGGCGCTTATCCCCTTCACCTATGCTTTTTGTGGTTACGGTCGGGTGGCTCCTGAGAGCGAGGTGAATTATCCTCCGGTCGTAAGGAGGCATGGGTTCCAGGATGACGGTCCTGCGGGTCTTTTCGACTTTCTCCGCCATGCGGAGAGCCAGGCGTGTCAGGAACTTCCACCTTCTGGCCCGGTAGTTTTCCACATCCACCACTATGTTCACATTGTGCCCCACCTTCTTGCTTACCATTGCCCTGGTCAGGAGCTGAAGGGCGGAAAGGATCTCGCCTTTCCTCCCTATGAGCATTTCCAGATGGTGCCCGGTGAGGTTGAGGACGAGCGGTGGTTCCTCGCCTTCCTCCCCAACCATATCGTAGCCGATCCTCGTTGTCACCCTGGCCCTGAAGCCCATCCTGGCCACAAGGCCGGCGAGCGTTTCTCTGGCCACTTCTTCAACGTTGACGGGCTCTTTGACGGTTATCCTCACCCTTGCGGGTTCGCCTTTTATGAATAACCACCCCTTTTTCCCTTCGGAAAGGACCTCTATTTCAACTTCCTCCAGGCTTTTGCCCAGTTCGGCCAGCCCCTTACTTATGGCTTCCTCAACGGTGGAACCGGTAACCTCAAGACTTTTGGGTGCGCTCGCCATGAGCTTTCCTCCTGGGAGGAGTGGGCTTCTTCCACCCTTGCATGAAGATGTATTGCTGGACCATAGTGAAAAGGTTCATCACCACCCAGTAAAGGCTCAGCCCCGATGGCACCTGAAGGGCGAAGAAGAAGAGCATGAAGGGGAAGAAATACATCATCTGGTTCATTGCCTCCTGCTGGGGGTCGGAAGAAGGGGGTGAGCTCATCTTCTGGACCAGGAGTTGAGTGACGAGGGTGAGTATGGGCAGGACCAGGTAAGCCGGCATGTCGGGCCAGTGCCAGGCCGATGGAGGCCAGAGCCAGCTCAGCCCCACGGGTTTGGCGAGGCTCGGGATGAAGAAGAAGCCCTCGGCCAGGATTCCCTCCTGAGCCATCCTGTAGAGGGCCTGATAAAGCCCGATCCAGATTGGAAGCTGGACGAGGCTTGGGAGGCAGCCGGCCAGGGGGTTGACTTTCGCCTCCTGGTAGAGCTTCATCTGCTCCTGGGCCAGCTTTTCCCTATCCTTCGCGTATTTCTTCTGGAGTTCCTGGAGCTTGGGCTGAAGTTCCTGGAGGGCCTTTGCCGCACGCATCTGCTGGATGTTGAGGGGGAGGGTCAGGAGCTTGATTATCAGGGTGAAGATGATTATCCCGAATCCGAAGGAGTAGGGTATACCCACCGAGGCAATGGCTCGGCTCAGGAAGGTTATGCTCTCTCTTATCGGCGTTACCACTATCAGGTCCCACATTTCTCTCTTCTCCTATGGCACAGGATCATACCCGCCCGGATTCCAGGGGTGGCAGCGGCTTATGCGCTTTATCCCCAACCACCCGCCTTTCAGGAGGCCGTAGCGGGATATAGCCTGGTAAGTGTATTCGGAGCAGGAGGGATAAAAACGGCAGGTTGGGGGAGTCAGGGGGGAGATGAATTTCTGGTAAAAACGAATCAAAAGGAGGACCAATCCTTTCAATTTACTTCCTCCTCCCAGAGTTTCGCCTTCTTGAGCACTTCCTTCACGGCTTCCTGAGCGTCTAAGAGGGAAGCTTCAGCCAGGCCTGCTCTGGCGATGAAGAGGAGGTCCCATCCTTTCTTTATGTGGTGCTGGTTCAACCTGACGGCTTCCCTGAGGAGCCTGCGGGCCCGGTTGCGGCGCACTATCTTGCCTATCTTGCGGCTGGAGGAGAAAGCTACCCGCAACTTCCCAGGCTCCCCCGGCAAGCCAAGGAGCACCACATACGGATTGCTCCACGCCTCCCCCTCGCGCCTCAGCTGTTCTATTCGCCTGGGGTCTTTGAGGCGAAGATGCCAGAGCTTGAACCTCATCAATCAACGGTAAGGCGCCATCGCCCCTTGAGGCGCCTGGCCTTCAGGACTTTCCTCCCCCCCTTGGTCCTCATCCGGGCCAGGAAGCCGTGCACTCTGAAGCGGTGCCGAACTTTGGGCTGATAAGTCCTCTTGGGCATTGCTGCTCCTCACCTCCCTCATCCCTGAAGATGTCGGTTGAGGGTCTCCATTATCCTCGCCTTGGGCATGTAGCCGATCAGCTTCTCAATGGGTTTTCCACCCTTGAAGAGGATAAGGGTTGGTATGCTCATTATCCCGTAACTTACAGCGAGCGACGGGTTCAGGTCCACATTGACCTTTACAACCTTCAGCTTGCCTTCCAGTTCCCTGGCTAATTCCTCCACGAGAGGTGCCAGCATGCGGCAGGGACCGCACCATTCGGCCCAGAAATCCACCAGGACCGGCATTTTCTCTTCCAGGACTTCCTGAGCGAAGTTTTCAGCGTTTACTTCCATCGGTTTGGACAACTCTACCACCTCCTGAGGAAAATTTTCAGCGTCTGCAGGAGCTTCTCCCTGTCCAAATCGTGGGCGCATTGCTCAATATACTCATCCACAAGGTCCACCGCTATGCTTTCCAGGGCAGCCCTGGTAGCCATGAGCTGGGTCAGGATTTCGCTGCACTCCCGGCCCTGCTCTATCATCTCCTTTATCCCTTTCAGCTGGCCTTCCACCCTCGCAATTTTACTGAGGATTTTCTCCATCTCTGGCCTTCTCCAGGGCTTCCCTCAGGGAAGGAGGTATTGGGATCGGTCTGCGATCCCCCTTCATGTTCACAAAGACCTGGACCGTCCGGCCCTGAGCCAGGAGTTGCCCCGTCTCGCCGTTGAAGACTTCATAGGCCAGGACGAAGCTTGAGTTCTTCACTTCTTCCACCCGCGTCCTTATCCTGATCAGATCGTCAAAGCGGGCCGGGGCCAGGTAGCGGCACGAAGCCTCCGCTATCACGAAGCCTATCCCCGCTTTCTCCGCTTCGGCGTAACTGAACCCCAGCGACCTCAGGAAATTCACCCTGGCGACCTCAAACCAGACAAAATAATTGGCGTAGTAAACAACACCCTGTGCATCTGTTTCGGCAAATCTTACCCTCAGCTCTACCTCCCCAACCATATGCCATCCGGCTTTTCCGGTGGAATTACCCCCAAATTATAACTTAACGGCCCCTAAAAGGCAAACATCACTTCCGGGTGGCCTCTCCCTTTGACCTGAACCGCAGGGTCTGATATAATACCCCCCGGGGGTATTATAGCGGGAGGAATGGCGATGTCAAAGGAGGAGATGGAGGCCAGAATCCGGGAAATTGAGAAGAAGATCGCCGACCTGAAAGCTCGCTGGCCGAAGCATTCGGTCCCAACATCCATGGCCGTGGAACTGGAGGAGCTTGAGGAGGAGCTTGAGAGGCTCAGGAAGGAGCTCTCCTCTTCTTGATTTCTTCCTTCCAGAGCGCCAGTGCCCGCCGGTTGGACTCAAAAGCTATCTCGCCGGGGATCTCCTCCGGAGAGAAAAAGGCGATCTCGGAGGCATCATCGCCCACCCTCCTGGCCCTGTAGAGGATTATTATGCCCGGCCCCCGGAAGTCGTCCCTGTAATGGAACAGGCCGAAAAGCCCTTCAAGTTCAACTTTCAGGCCTGTCTCCTCCGGGGTTTCATCCCACTCCATGAACCCTGCCGGCAGCCCCCATTTGCCCTTTTCCGGGGGAACCGCCCTCCTGACCAGCAGGATCTTGCCGTCTTCTTCCGCCATCTTTGCCTCCTTCGCCGGAAATTATACCCCCCCTCACCCGCTTTGCAACCCCCTCTCGCAGACTTGACAGGAACTTCCCCATGGGTTATAATAATTCCGACTTTTTGCTCGGATTTTCAGGGATGAGGTTCTCCAGCAAGGAGCTATACGGGTTAAAGGCTGTGGTGGAAATAGCACGGCATTACAACGAGGGGCCTGTATCCCTGGCCTGGGTGGCCCGCGTCAGGAGGCTGCCTCTGCCTTACCTGGAGCAGATAATCCCCCTGCTCAGGAAGGCCGGGCTCGTGGAAAGCACGAGGGGGGCAAGAGGGGGCTACAGGCTCGCAAAGCCGCCCGATGAGATCTCGGTCGGCGATGTCCTGAGGGCGCTGGAAAGCGAGGCTTTCTCAATCCCGTGCCCCGTGAGCGAGGCAGGTTGCGTCGTCGTCAGGGGAGGCTGCTGCTGCCCTGAGGAAGGGGAGTGCAGCACCAGGGAACTGTGGGACAGAACCCAGGGCCTCCTCTTCTCCATGCTGGATAAAGTGACGATCGCTCAGCTCGTGGAGAGAATGCCCTCCGAATGCCCGGAAAGGGGGAAATCGCAATGTTGAAAGCGATCCGCAGGCTTCTGGAAACCATCAGGGAAGATATAGCCACCATTTACGCCCGGGATCCAGCGGCTCGCAACACCCTGGAGATAATCCTCTGCTATCCAGGCCTCCATGCCATATGGCTCCATCGCCTGGCTCACGCCCTCTGGAAACGGGGTCTGGTCACTCTGCCTCGCTTCATCTCCCACCTGAACCGCTTCCTGACCGGGATAGAAATCCATCCGGGAGCCAGGATAGGCCGGCGTTTCTTCATTGACCACGGCGCAGGAGTGGTGATCGGGGAGACGGCCGAGATCGGGGATGATGTGGTGATGTATCAGGGAGCCGTCCTCGGAGGGGTCTCCACCGAGAGGACCAAGAGGCACCCGACCGTGGGCAACAACGTGGTCATAGGGGCCCATGCGGTGATACTGGGGCCCGTGGAGATAGGCGATAACTCCAGGATAGGGGCCGGCTCCGTTGTGGTGAAGTCTGTCCCTCCGGGCGCCACCGTGGTAGGGGTTCCCGGAAGGGTGGTCAAGATCAACGGCCAGCCCCAGCCCATTGACCTCCACCACGAGCGCATTCCCGACCCCTTAGCTCAGGTTATGGAGGCCCTTCTGGAGAGGATAGAGGCCCTGGAAGAGAAAGTAGCCCGCCTGGAAAACAAGCTTTCGGAGGTCCATCCCGTTTACATAAATGCAAAAGGAGGGGAGAGATGACCGAGAAGAAGCGAATTGTTTACATGGACCATGCTGCTACGACCCCGGTTGACCCCAGGGTGCTGGAAGCGATGCTCCCTTACTTCAGCGAGAAGTTCGGCAATGCTTCCAGCATATACAGCCTGGGGCGGGAGGCCCGCCAGGCCATAGAGGAAGCCCGCCGGACCGTAGCCGAAATCCTCCACGCCAAACCCGAGGAGATCATCTTCACCAGTTGCGGTTCGGAGAGCGATAATCTGGCCATAAGGGGTGTGGCCTTCGCCCAGAGGCACAGGGGCAGGGGGAACCACATCATCACATCTCCCATAGAGCACCATGCCGTGGGCCACACCGTGGAACAGCTTGAAAAATACTTCGGCTTTGAAGTCACTTATGTTCCGGTGGATAAATACGGGGTGGTGGATCCGGATGATGTGGGGCGCGCCATAAGGGATGACACCATCCTCATAACCATCATGTATGCCAACAACGAGGTGGGGACCATTGAACCCATCGCTGAAATAGGCAAGATAGCCCGCAAAAAGGGCATCCCCTTCCACACCGATGCGGTCCAGGCAGCCGGTGCCCTCAGCCTGAACGTGGATGAGCTCAACGTGGATCTAATGTCCCTCTCCGGCCACAAGTTCTATGCCCCGAAGGGCATCGGGATCCTCTACGTCAGGAAGGGGACCCCGCTCCTCCCCATGCAGACAGGGGGAGGGCACGAGCACAACCGCCGGGCCGGCACCGAGAATGTCCCTTACATCGTTGGGATCGCCACTGCCCTGAAGCTCGCCTACGAGGAGTTTGAATCCAACAATTCCCACGTGAAGCGCCTTAGGGATAAGCTCATCCAGGGGATTCTGGAGCGCATCCCCGATGCTTACCTCACAGGACACCCCACCAACCGCCTCCCGAACAGCGCCAGCTTCATCTTCAAGAACGCCGAAGGCGAATCAATCCTGCTGGGGCTTGACCTCAAGGGGGTGTGCGCTTCCAGCGGTTCGGCCTGCACCAGTGGGTCCCTGGAGCCGAGCCACGTCCTTCTGGCCATGGGCATCCCGCCTGAGGACGCTCACGGTTCCATAAGGTTGACCCTGGGCCGGGAGAACACCGATGAGGACGTGGATTACGTCCTGGAGGTCCTCCCGCCAATAGTTCAGAGGCTGAGGGAAATGAGTCCTTTCTCGTGAGGAGGAAAGCATGGCAGGGATCGCCCCGGACATAACCAGGCTCATCGGGCGCACTCCGATGGTGCGCATAAACAGGCTAACGGGTCCCGATTCAGCCGAAGTGGTGGCCAAGCTGGAGTCCTTCAACCCGGCGGGGAGCGTCAAGGATCGCATTGCCATATCCATGATAGAGGATGCTGAAGCCCGCGGCCTCATAAAGCCTGGCGATACCATCATTGAGCCCACCAGCGGGAATACGGGCATAGGCCTGGCGATGGTGGCGGCTGCCAGAGGCTACAGGCTCATCCTCACCATGCCCGAGAACATGACGGAGGAGAGGAAAGCCCTCCTGCGCCTTTTCGGAGCCGAAATCATCCTCACTCCGGCTTCCGAAGGCATGTCCGGGGCGGTCCGGAAGGCTGAGGAACTGGCCCGGCTCCACGGCTACTTCATGCCCCAGCAGTTCGCCAATCCCGCCAACCCTGAAATCCACCGCCGCACCACAGCTCTGGAAATCCTGGAAGACACCGGCGGAAGGCTGGATGCTTTCGTGGCCGGTGTGGGAACGGGAGGAACCATCACCGGGGTGGGCGAGGTCCTGAAGGGGAGAATCCCCGGGGTTCGCATCGTGGCTGTGGAGCCGGCCCGTTCCCCCGTCCTCTCAGGCGGGAAGCCAGGGCCTCACGGGATCCCCGGCATCGGGGCCGGATTCATCCCTGCTGTCCTCAACCTTGAGGTCATTGACGAAATCATAACGGTTGCGGATGAGGATGCCAGGGAGACCATGCTCAGGCTTGCCCGTGAGGAAGGAATCCTGGCGGGGATTTCCGCCGGAGCGGCCATGTGGGCAGCCCTCCAGG
>DAOUCW010000156.1:0-4319 GCA_034431695.1 Anaerolineae bacterium
CTGCCAAAGCTACCAGCCGCCCCATTCTCTCCGCCACTACCGGCGGCACAGCCAACCCTATCGTCAGCGCCACAGAGGACGTCATCTCCGCCACAACCTCTTTCCTTTCCGTCGTCGCACCTTACCTGGTGCTGATTTTCATAATCCTTGTCGTCTCCCTCGTCCTCTGGCGAATCCGGCGTAAAAGGAGCCGTGCCTGATCCTTCGCACCATCACTGATTGGAAGTGGGACGCGGGCCAGAGACCATCCCGCTTTTTAATTCAGGGGCAAATTTTTCAAGGCAAGCGGGCCCTCCATTTTCGTGGCCTGGCAGGAAACAAGCCACTCGCACATTGCTCCGCCTGCGCCTCTGCCCGGAAATCCGATCTGCGAGATGGGCTTCCCCTTCCGCCATTGCCCACTTTTGACAGTTAAGGTATAATTTTCAAAATCAATCCAGGAGGGCGCAGTTTTGTCAACTGCCATCGGCTTCAGTCGACGGCTTGCCCGTATCCCGAAGGGGACCGGGCTTCAGGGCTGGTTGACGGCAGCCCACTGCCCAGACCCGAAGGCCCAGGCAGTAAAGTTTCTTGTCGTTTAAGGGCGACAGCCGTTTCTCCCCGTTTGGGGAGTGCCTTACGCCCTGATGTTCAATCAAATTATAACGCTGGAGAAACGAAACGCAAGAGGAGGTGGAATGGAGCTGAGCAAGATCATCAAATACGCCAGGGGCGAAGAGGAGGTGGACCTGCTCATAAAGAACGCCCGCCTCGTCAATGTCCTCTCCGGAGAAATTTACCTCACCAACGTGGCTGTGGCCAGGACCAGGATCGTCGGCTTCGGAGAATACAGGGCGAAGGAGGTCCTGGATGTGGACGGTTGCTACCTCTGCCCCGGCTTCATTGACGGCCACGTCCACATTGAAAGCTCAATGCTAACCATCCCCGAATTCGCCAAAGTCGTTGTGCCCCACGGAACCACCGCCGTGGTCATAGACCCCCACGAGATCGCCAATGTCCTGGGGCTTGATGGGATAAGGTATATGCTCGAGTCCAGCAAATACAACCCCCTCAGCGTTTACGTCATGATCCCATCCTGCGTGCCCGCTACGGATATGGAGACCTCGGGCTCCCAGCTGGCTTCATACGATATAGCCCCGCTCTTCAGCAACCCCTGGGTCATAGGCCTGGCCGAAATGATGAATTACCCCGGCGTCATCTTCGGCGATGGGGAGGTCCTGGCCAAGATCGCCTCCGCCAGAGGACACCCCATTGACGGCCACGCACCAGGCCTTACGGGCAAGGATCTGGCAGCCTACATAGCCGCCGGCATAAACTCAGACCACGAATGCACCACCATTGAAGAGGCCAGGGAGAAGCTCCGCCTGGGCATGTATGTCATGATAAGGGAAGGGTCAACGGCCAAAAACCTCCGGGATCTCCTGCCCCTCGTCACCCCGGCAAACGCCCGACGGCTTATGTTCGTCACGGATGACCGCCACCCGGGCGACCTCATAAAGGAAGGGCACATTGACCACATCATAAGGCTGGCCATAGACCAGGGGATAGACCCCGTCCTGGCCATCCAGATGGCAACCCTCAACCCGGCGGAGTATTTCGGCCTGAAGGACCTGGGAGCCATCGCCGTGGGCCGCCAGGCCGATATGGTCCTCTTTGATAATTTCAGGGATTTCCGCATCCTCAAAGTGTGGCGGGCAGGAACTCTCGTGGCCGAAGACGGGAAGATAATCCCGTGGGAGAGGCCGCAGCGCTCAATCCCCCTGCGGAGCTCCATGAACATAAAATGGGAAGGGGTGGACTTCAGGATCCCGGCCCAATCCTCCAGGATCAAAGTGATAGGACTGATCCCGGGCCAGATCATAACCCGAAAGATAGTGACCGAGGCTAAAATCGTTGACGGTTACGCCGTCTCCGATGTGGAGAGGGACATCCTCAAGATAGCGGTCATTGAGCGCCACACAGCCTCGGGAAACATGGGCAAGGGGTTCGTGAAGGGATTCGGACTGAAGAGAGGAGCCATAGCTTCGTCCGTCGCTCACGATTCCCACAACATCGTGGTGGTGGGGACGAACGATGAGGATATGCTCAGGGCAGTGAAGGAGATTGAAGCGATGAAAGGTGGGCTCGTGGCCGTAGCCGATGGACAGGTTCTGGCCCGGGTTCCACTGCCAATAGCCGGCCTCATGAGCGAAAAGTCCGCCCACGAAGTCCAGGCCGAGCTGGAAGAATTGTTGGAGGCCACGAAATCCCTCGGCTGCACCCTGGATGAACCCTTCATGGCCCTCAGCTTCTTAGCCCTCCCGGTCATCCCCGAACTCAAGCTAACCGACAAGGGGCTGGTGGATGTGACCGAATTCCGCTTCGTCAACCTGTTTGAATGAGGGACAAAATGCGCAGGGTAATCCTGGCTTCCTCTTCCCCGCGCCGCCAGGAACTCATGGCAAGGCTCGGCATCCTCTACGAAGTCGTCCCCCTGCCGGTGGAAGAAGAGGCTCTGGAAGGCGAAAGCCCCCAGGAAATGGTCGTGCGCCTGGCCCTGGCCAAAGCCAGAGCCGTCCACAGGCTGAACCCGAACGATGTCATCCTGGCCGCCGATACCACCGTTTTCGTTGACGGCAAAATCCTGGGAAAGCCCCGCGATGAGGCCGAAGCCAGGGAAATGCTCCTGACCCTGAAGGGACGGACGCACCTGGTCTTCACCGGAGTGGCAGTGCTCATCCCCCCTTCCCTGGAACTGATTGGGGTGAAGTGCTCCTCCGTCCTGATGCGGGATTACTCCCCCGAAGAAGTTGAAGCTTATGTAAAATTGGGGAGGGCGATGGACAAGGCCGGGGCCTACGGCGTGCAGGACGACGATTTCCACCCGGTCGCCGGGATAAGGGGTTGCTTCACCAATGTGATGGGGCTGCCCCTCTGCCTGGCGGCGGAACTCCTGGAGAAAGCGGGCTTTTCCTTCGGGAGCTCGCCCGCCCGGATCTGCGAGGACGCAACCCCTGAGGAATTCAGGGGCTTCCACTCTTTGCTTCCTCCAGAATGCTGAGGACTTCGCGGGCTGTGCGCTCCCAGGAGAATTCCCTCGCCCTCTTCATCCCCCTCTCACTGAGAGATTGGGCCAGCTCCGGCTCCCTCAGCAGCCTCTCCATCCCCAGAGCCCATTCCTCCGGCTCGCGGGGGCTGAGGAGAAGCGCTCCATCGCCCAGGACCTCGGGCAGAGAAGAAGAGGAGGAGGCCAGGACCGGACAGCCGCAGGCCATCGCCTCAAGGGGAGGGAAACCGAAGCCCTCGTAGAGGGACGGGAAGAGGAAAGCATCGGCCAGGGAATAAAGGGCGGGCTTGTCCTCTTCGGCCACCCAGCCGGGAAAGTGGACCCGGCCCTCAAGCTCCTTTTCCAGGGCTCTCTTTACCGGATTGATGATGACCGGGCTTTCGCGAGCCGGAACCTTACCGGCTACCACCAGAGCCGGTGCCTCCCCGCTGAGCCTCTCCCTCAGGAGCCGATAGGCTTCCAGGAGAAGGCCCAGGTTCTTGCGCCGGTCAAATCCTCCCAGGTAGAGGAAGAAGCGGCCCTCTATCCCGTATTTCTCCGCCACCCTCCTGGCCCAGGCCTTATCCTCCACCGGCCTGAACTCGTCCCCTATCCCTGGATAGACCACTCTGACCATTTCCGGCCTCACCCTGAGATGGCCGAGGATATCGCCCCTGGTGCAGGCTGAATCGGCCAGGATGAAGCGAGCCCCGGGTATCGCCTTCTTCACCAGAGCATTGTATAGCCTGACCGGCAATGAGTAGGCATATTCGGGGAAGAGAAAGGGTATTAGGTCATGCACGGTGACCACCAGGGGCTTCGGGATGCGGAGGGGCGGGCCCATGTAGGGGACGAAAGCGACATCAACCCGCTCCCTCAGGCAGTAGAGGGGGAAAAGGACGTTCTCAAACCAGACTTTGTAGAGGTTCACCAGGGCTTTCGGCAGGCGCCGGAGTGCGGGGGTGAGGATCATGAGCTCGGCCCGGCCGGCCAGCGCCTCCACTAACTTGCGGACATACTGGCCTGAGCCCGTCTCCGGCCTTTCCAGAAACCATCCGTTGATTCCCACCCTGAGCATCGCCGCCATTTTAGCCGTGAAAGGGGCTTTTGGCAAAATGGACCGCATTGGCTTATAATCAGGGCGATGCGGAGGACAGAGGGGTGAAGGAAGCGGAGCTCAAGGAGAGGAAACTCTTGGAGGACCTATCCCGCCTCGGCAGTGTGGTGGTGGCCTTCTCCGGAGGGGTGGATAGCTCCTACCTCCTCTGGGCAGCCAGGAGGGCGCTGGGGCCGG
>DAOUCW010000157.1:0-4124 GCA_034431695.1 Anaerolineae bacterium
GAGAGATGGAGCTGGCCGCTTCCCCCCCCCTTGCGCACCTCAAAGACAGGGGATGCCGGCTCGCCATCATCAGCCTGCGGCCGACAGGCCCTGCCCTGGCTCAGGAGCTTGTGGAAAGGCTGGGATACACTTACGGGGAAGAGTTCGTGAACCTCGGTTATGTGCCTGCCGTTGAAGCCGGCCTGAGAGCCCTGGGAGCTTCAGTGACCAGATTGATAAAATACGACTACCTGCTGGGTGCGCCTCTGGAATCCCTGCCCGCCAGCCAGGGCACAACTTCCTTCACGGACTGGAAGCTGCTGATCATCATAACTTCGCAATCCTCAACTCTGGTTGGCTGGATAGAGCAGGTCGGCTCCATCTCTCAAGCCCCGGTAGCTGCGGTGGTCATATCGGGCCTGAAGCCATACGCCGAGCCATACCTTGCTTCAGGGCAGCTCAAAGGGCTCCTGGGAGGTGCTTCCGATGCTGCCTTCTACGAAGCCCTGAGGGGAACGCCCTCCAGATCGGCGGAGATAGCACCTGCCCAGGCCTTCGTCGTCCTGATCGCCCTGGTAATAATCCTGCTCGGAAGCCTCACGCGTGGCAGAGGAGAGGAACATGCTTAACCCTGATGCCATTGGCCAGTGGATAGCTTTTGCCCTCACCCTGATAATTTTCAGCTACCTGATAAAGGACAATTTCCTCTACCGGCTGGCCGTCCATGCTCTCACGGGATTAGCGGCAGGCTATGCTTTTCTGGTAATCTACAAGTCCGTCATTGAGAAAATGTTGCTCTTCCCCCTCCTTGAAGACCCCCAGGCCAATGCGGGCCTGCTGGTGCCTTTAGCCCTCGGCCTCCTCCTCCTGACCAAACTCCTGCCCAGAGCAGGCTGGGCCGGCAACATATCGCTGGCTTTCCTCTTCGGAGTTGGAGCGGCTCTGGCCGTGGGTGGAGCAATTGCCGGAACCCTCTGGCCCCAGGTTCAGGCTTCCATCCTCTCCTTCAACCCTGTCCACGCAGGACCGGTGAAAGCCCTCAATAACTTCATCATCTTCGCAGGGACCGTGAGCGCTCTGTTTTACTTCTACTTCACCGGAACCCGTCGGAGAAGTGCCCTCAAGGCCTGGGCCTCTGTGGGCAGGGCTTTCATAATGATAGCGCTGGGTGCCCTCTTCGCCACCGGCCTCGTAACCTTCCTGACCCTCCTGATCTCGCGGGTCAAGTTCCTGCTGGAGGTGGTGGGGTGGTAGAGAGGTTAGTCGGAGGCTCCGTTTTAACAGTGGACTGGGGAAGCGTCCGGACCAAAGCTTTCCTCCTGGACAGGGCCGATGGGAACTACAGGCTCGTGGCTGCGGGCTGGGCCCCCACTTTCGGCCAGACCTTTGAACGCGACCCGCTGAAAGGTCTGCAGGAGTCAATTTCACGGCTGGAGAAAGCCACCGGACGCCGCCTCCTCGGAGCAGAAGGCATTCCCCTCCTTCCGGAGAGGGAGCTTGAAGGGGTTGATTTTTTCACAATCTCTGTGAGTTTCCCACCGCCCCTGAAGGTTATGCTGATGGGGCTGTCGGACATAAGCCTTGAAGCCGCCCGCAAAGCCATAAATTGCTATTATGCTAAGGAAGCTGGCTCCTTCTCCTTCCTGGCTGAGGAAAGCCGGAGCGCCAGGATTGAACGGCTCCTCCGGGCCTTTACTGAGAACATGCCCGACCTCATCCTGATCGCCGGCGGAACGGAATGGAGCAATCCGGAACCCCTCATTGAGATGGTCCGGATGCTTTCCCTGGTTTACCCACTATACCCGGGGCCATCCAGACCGCCGGTGATTTTCGCCGGGAACAGTGCGGCGCGCAGCGCCGTAGAAGAGCTGCTCGCCCCCATCACCCAGCTCCGCTTCGTTGATAACATCCTCCCCTCCCTTGAGGAACAGGTGGTGGGCTCTCTCTTCAGGGAGCTGGAAGAGCTATACCGCCAGCTGAGGCTTTCGGAAATTTACGACTTCAGCTACATCCGCTCAACCCTCTCAGCCCCCCTCTCCCCATCTATCTCCGCTTTCACCACCATAGTGCGCTACCTTTGCTCGCTTTACGGCCTTGAGAGGGGCGTCATAGGGATAGATGCAGGCGGAGCCTACACAGTGATGGTCGGTGCCAAACCGGACAATTTCTGCACCGCCGTCCGGAGCGATGTGAGCTTCAACAGGGCCGAATTCCTCCTGCGGGATCCGGCGAGGATCACCCGCTGGCTCCCCCAGGACATTGACCCGGAGAAGGTGGCAGAAACTATCCTGGAAAAATCCCTCCGCCCCGAAACCATACCCACCACGAAGGAAGAACTCGCACTGGAAGCGGCCATCCTCAGGGAAGTCCTGCAGGAAGCTTTTTCGGTCGCGCAGGAGCCGTTCAGAGCCCTCTTCGGTTCGGAGCTCGCGGTGGATATGGTGGTGCTGACGGGCGGAGCTATCGGTTCAATACCGTTGACAGGGTGGGCCATCCTGGCAGTTGTGGATGCTTTGCAACTTTCAGGGGTGACAATGCTGGTGTTAGACAGACTCGGCCTCTGCTCTCCACTGGGCTCCCTTGCCTACCTCCACCCCGAAGCCGTCTTTGAAGTCCTTGAGCGCGATGCCCTGATGCCCGTGGGAACACTGGTAGCCCCTGCTGGCTCAGCCCCGGAGGGGACCATAGCCATGAGAGCTGGCATCACCTTTGACGATGGAAGATATCTGGAGGCAGAAGTCAAGGCCGGCGACATAGAAATCATCCCACTCGCTCCCGGCCGCAAAGCATCACTGAAAATATCCCTTTCCAGGGGATTGAGCCTGGGAGAATTCCAGAAAAAAGATGTTGTAGAAGTGAGGGGCGGGATAACGGGCATAATCTTCGACCTCAGGGGTAGACCCCTTAAGCTTCCCGCCCGACGGGAGAAAATCCAGAAGTGGCTCTGGGGGATGGAGACATGAACTTCGCCAGGTCCGTCCGCATAAGCCCTTTCTCCCTGATCCAGGTGGAAAGGCGCCTCCCGGTCCCTGGAGATGTGCTGGTCCGGCCGGGGGAAACGGTTGATCCTGCCCAGACCATCGCCAAAGCAGAAATTCGGGGCTGGGTTTGCCTTGATGTGGCCAAGGAACTCAGGGTGAAAGAGGGTGAACTTGAGCGGTTCCTGAGGAAAAAGCCCGGGGAAAAGGTTGAGGCGGGGGAGGAACTGGCATCGCGAAAGGGTTTCCTCCCCTTCACCTTCGTGAGCTATGCTTCCCCCGTATCGGGGCGGGTAGCCGCCATCGGGATGGGGACGGTGATACTGGAGACAACCTCGGAAGTTTTGGAGCTTAAAGCGGGCCTCAAGGGCACGGTAAGCCAGATCATCCCCTATTACGGGGCAATCCTGGAGAGCAGAGGTGCCCTGATAGAGGGGGTATGGTGCAACGGCAGAGAAAAAGCCGGGATCCTGAAAGTCGTGGGGGATAAAAATTCTCCCCTCTCCGCCGAAAGCATCCAGACCTCGGCCAGGGGTTTCATTGTAGCGGGAGGTATAATCAAGGACGAGGCTGTCCTTTCCAGAGCTGCTGAGGTCCAGGTGGGTGGGATGATAGCCGGAAGCCTGAAAGCTTCCCTCAGGGACAAAGCTTCAGCCATGCCTTACCCCATCATCCTCACGGAGGGGTTCGGTGAAATACCGATGAGCACCCCGGCTTTTGAACTACTGCAGACCTCGGAAGGCTACGAAGTGGCACTGATCGCCTCGCCCCCTTCAATCATCATTTCAATCGCGGAAGAACTCCTCACTCCCCCACGCCCCGGGGAAAGGAAAATCGGCCTCAAGGTGAAGGTGGTCCGCGGACCTCACAGGGGCCTCTTCGGAGAAGTGCTGGAATCAACCCGCCGCGAAATGGTGCTGGAGAGCGGCCACATCGTCCCTTCGGCCCTGGTCCGCCTGGAAAACGGTCAAGAGGTTGAATTGCCGATCTTTAACCTTGAAGCAATTGAATCCTAAAAGGAGGGGAAATGTCCACGAGATTGCCAAAGTTTTCCCTGGGTAAGGGAGGCGACAGGATTTTCAACCTGTTGGCCATCGCCCTTGTTATCCTCCTGATAGCGGGGCTGTGCCTGTTTGTTTACTTTGCCATTTCCACGAGGGCCGGGAG